>JAKSTE010000003.1 GCA_024402735.1 Alphaproteobacteria bacterium | reverse complement strand
TGTTTCATATAATCATAAGTATCACTTGCAAAAGCAGGCATAACCATCATCATTACAAAAAATAAAAAAAACTTTTTCATAAAAAGAACTCCTATTCATTTAAGGAATTATACCACAAAAAAGGGTTATAAAAAAGTACAAATATTATAAAATATGTCTTTTTCCGGTAGCATCAGGTGCACTAATTACACCATTTTGTTCCATCGTTTCAATTAAAGTAGCTGCTTTAATATATCCAATTTGTAAACGACGCTGTAAATATGAAATTGTTGGTTTTTTATCACGTAAAACTATTTCTTTGGCTTGCTCATACAAATCATTATTTTGACTTGCTTTAGAAGCAGACATTCCGCCCATTCCAGCAGTTTGTCCCGTCAGAAAATCTTCTCCAGACGTAATACCTTCTGCATATTCTGCCTCACCTTGAGATCTTAAAAAGTCCGCAACCCTGTTAACTTCCTTATTTTCTATTAAAGCACCATGTATACGTATTGGTCTTTTACCAGATTCACTAAACAACATATCTCCACAAGATAATAATTGTTCTGCCCCCTTCTCTCCAAGCGTGGTCATAGAATCTATATTACTACGAGCTTGGAATGATATACGTGTTGGGAAATTAGCTTTTATAACACCTGTTATAACATCTGCAGATGGACGCTGTGTTGCCATAACAAGATGGATACCTGCAGCTCGTGCTTTTTGTGCCAAACGCTGTACACACCATTCCACATCTTTACGAGCAACATTCATTAAATCTGCTGCCTCATCAATTACAATTACTAAATAAGACATATCAGATAGATCTACTGTCTGGGTATCATACTGTAGCTCACCAGTTTCAGGGTCTGTTCCAACAACAATTTGTTCTGTTAAAACTTCTCCTTTTGCTCTTAAAGCTGCAACTTTTTCATTATATTCTCCGATATCTCTCACACCCAAACGTTGTAATTTTTTATATCTGTTTTCCATATCACCAACAGACCATTTCAAAGCATTTACAGCTTCCACAGCATCTTTAACAACCGGTGTAATTAAATGAGGTATACCATTCCAAGGAGGGAAATCTACACCTTTAGGATCAACTATTACTAATTTACATTTATCAGGTGTAAAATGATATACAATTGACATTATTATAGATTGAACAAAAACGGATTTTCCTGACCCTGTTCTTCCAGCAATCATAACATGAGGCATTTTAGCAAGATCATAATACATTGGTTCTCCACTAATATTTACCCCCAAAGCTAAAGGTATTGCCATTTTTGAATTAACAAAAGCAGGGTTTGACATCAAGGTTTGATAACGTACAGCTTGCCTATGTAAATTAACCATTTCTACTCCCATGTAAGGTGTTCCTACAACATGAGATATTCGTATATTTTCTGTAGCCATAACACGTGTCATATCTTCAGACGTTTCTGACACTTTAGACATACGTGTTCCTCTTTCCAACTCAAATTCATACCTAGTAACAATTGGTCCTGGTTTTATTCCAACAATATTTCCAGACACACCAAATTCTTCAAAATGATCTTTTAATAACACTGCTGTTTGTTTAAATTCTTGTGTCACAACATTCTTACCAAACACCGATTTTTCTAACAACTCCGGTGAAGGTAATTCATATTCTATTTGTTCTGTCTCACGATTTTCTTTTGGTTTTCTTTTTATTTTTCTTTTAGGTTTTTCTTCTTCTAACTCTTCTTGTTCTTCATCTTCTGTATCTTCTTCATCTTCTATATACTCTTCTTCAACTTCTTGCTGAGGCAACAAATGAAAAGCAGACAAAACAACTCTAATCAAATGATATACGTTTCTAATAGCAAATTGCACATGATGCCATTTTATATGCAATAAAACACATGACATTAAACAAAATAAAACTATCAAAACAATACCCATAGGCATACAAAAACCTGGAATTATTTTATACAAATCTGTAGATACTATCGTACCAAACAAACCACCATAAGTATTATCTATATTTATTAACCCCAAACCTGCTGTTCCTATACATAACGTAATAAATCCACGTAAAAAATTATATTCTGGAGCATGTTCTTCTTCCCAACCAATCAATATAGACAACCCAAAACGTCCTAAACACATAAATATAAATAACGATGGAACAAAACCTATCACATACCTAATAAAACCAACTATATTTTCTATTATATTTTGTTCTCCAAATGAAGAATCTGTTAAAAAACCTGAATAATAAGGATTATAAACAAACAAAGTTATTATTAACCATAAAGACAACACAAAAAACAATATACCAAAAACACGCATACCTAAGTTATGCAACATAGATGATATGCTTTCCGGTAAAAACTTTTGTTTTTTTCCCATAGTGGGTATTTTATCATAAAATAGACTTTAGTGCAAAATTCATTTAACACTATTATTGCTTAGAACATGTTTTATTATATCTGCAGTAACCATACCTATAAAAGCTCCCAAAATAACATCAGAAGGCCAATGAGCCCCAATATATATTCTAGACAAGCCAACAATTATACACATTCCCCAAGTAATTGGTTTTATTTTTGGGAAAAGCATTCCTAACATAACAAAACCAGCAAATGTTGCTGTCGTATGTCCAGAAGGCATAGAATTAAAAACAGAATTATATGTGCCCGGAACAAATAAAACTTTATCTAAAGCTTCAAATAATATAGGTCTCGATCTTCCTATTATATATTTTAATACACAAACAACAACCGAAGCGCAAAACACAGAACAAAAAACATAAAATGTTTTAGTTGTTTTTAAATTGATTAGAACCTGTTTTATATTTTTCGAATTTATATAATCTTTAACACACAACATTACGGATAAAAAACCAAAAACACACAACCACGTTTTAGCATTAAATAATTTTGCTAATAAATTACTAATAACACAAAAAGCACCACCTGTAAAAGACCACTGACTACAATTTGTATTACGTAACATCAAATATAATGGTTGATCAAATAAAAACACTCCACATATAACAAGTACAATTGTTAACAATAAAGCAAACCATATCCATTTTGTTTTTAAGCTATTATCAGAACGTATAAACATTATAATAAATCCATTAAATTATTATATATATTATCATCAGTTAAAATCTTAATACTTACACCCAAAGCTACGTTATCTTCATCTATTCCGCTAACTATCACCGGACAAGACTTACGTACATCTTTTACATTTAATGTTGTTTCTTTATTAAAATCACGTGCAGCAAAATCACCATTTAAAACATTCACAAAAAATGCATCTTGTTGAGAAGCGTTTCTTATATTAGACAAACATACCAAAGGAAACACTCCTCTATTATCAATAACAGTACCCGTTCCTGTTTTTATAGATTTGTTCATTATTTCTAAATGATCGCCATTTTCTAAATTAATATGACTAGATATTCTAACCTTACCAGCACTTGGGGTACCAACTAATACTCCTCTCTTATTTTCATAAAAAGAATAAGCTATAGCTTCACTTGTCCCAGTAGTTGTATTAGATATTAAAACAACAACAGGTGTATCTGTTACAGCATCTCCTCCAGGGACTATCTCTATTTCTTCTGCATAATTTTCTACAACACGCATAACTGGTTTTTGACCTATAAACAAACCTGCTAACTTAGCAGCAGCTTTTTCATCAAATCCTTGTGATGTTCTTAAGTCTAATACTATACCACTAATATTATCATGAACAGATAAAGCTTCGTTTATTATAGATACAGCATTGTCTGAAACTTTATGTACAACTATTTCTAATATTCCTTTATCATCATCCGCAATATTACGGAAGATAATATCTGCGTCTGCTAATACAACAGTTGCCCTACGTAAAGTTATATATTTATTACCCAAAGGTGTTAACACTTTTAATTTAGAAGTTCCAGAATTATAACCTGATAAAACAGAAGATATTTCATCATCTGTCATTTTAGACACACGTTTACCATTTATTTCAGATATTATATCTCCATCTCTAATACCGGATAAATCTGCTGAAGAATCTTTATATACACCTGTTATCCGAAAATTACCACGTGAATCCCTTCCTCCGTCTAAACCTATACTGGTTAAAATAAAGTTACCATCTTTTCCTAACACATCATTAGATGATACATACCTACCCTCTTCATCTATTCCCAATAATAAAGCGTCTATAACTGTTTGATATAATTCTTCTTCTGTTAAAGATTTTAGACTTTTGTCATTTTCTCTCATTTTCATAATAAGAGCTGTTGTTATTTGTCCATAATCTTTCCAATTGTTTGCTTCTGGTTTAGGATAATTAGCAATCAGTTCATCACCCCACACAAGAACAATTCTATCATCAGTTGCAGCTATATGAGCTTTTTTATTCAAATGTTCTAAACTTTCTATTGCTAAATTTATATTTTTCCCAGCCCAATTAACACTATTTAATTTTTCGTATATATCAGAAAAAACATTAGAAACATTTATAACATTTATTCCGTTTTTTACAGGATTATCCACACTAAACAATTCTGTAGCAGAAACAACTACTGGAAAAAACATTATTCCTAAAAAGAAAAATATTTTTTTGATATTCATTGTTCTCTCCCTTCAAGGTACCGTTAATATTCTGTTTCTCTTATGTTGAAGTGATACAAAATAACATTGGATATATATATACTTGTTAAAGTACCACTTATAATAGAGAATGTCATAGCAACAGCAAAATCTTGTAACATCTGACCACCAAAAACATATATACCAATCATCGCCAAAATAGTAGAAACACTTGTCATAACTGTTCGTCTTAACATTTCGTTAACAGACAAATCTATCAAATCATTCATTGGCATTTTATGATATTTTTTTATATTTTCATCAATACGGTCATAATTAACAACTTTATCATTAATAGAGTACCCAACACCCATCAATATAACAGCTATAGCTGTCTGATTAAATTCTAATCCGGCAATAGAATAAAAACCAAACATCAAAATTAAATCTAAAATCAAAGAAACAAAAGATCCTACAGCATACCCTCCTTTATATCTTATCCAGATATAAATGGACATCAGAATAAAAGACACTAATATTGACCAGATACCGCCACTTATTAACTCTCCACCTATTTTTGGTCCTACTATTTGTACTTGAGAGTATTCAACTTTATTTCCTAATATACTTTTTATTTCACTAACTCTAACATTTTGTTGTTCATCTGTAGAACCTTTAGGTAAACCAACTCTCAACAAAATAGAACCACCATCTACAGATTGTAACTCTGGTTTAAAATTAGCAAGATCCGAACGCATTTTATCTATTGTGTATTCAGCAGTTACAGGTGTTAATTCCATAGAAATTCCACCAGAAAAGTCTATACCATAATTAAAACCCTTTAATAAGATAGATAAAATAGATAAAACTATACAAATACCGGAAATCCAATACGATAATTTACGATACTTCATAAAATGTAAAGTCATAATATACTCCTATAACACTCTATTTGATTTTACAAAAACCAATTTTTTTATTTTTACCGTTCATGTATGAATCTATTATTAATCTAGACAAACATAAACACGTAAATAAAGTTGTCATCACACCTATAGATAACGTTACCGCAAATCCACGTATTGGACCTGCACCAAATTGGAACAAAATTAAAGCACAAATTAAGTTTGTTAATTCACCATCTAATACAGTTTTTGTAGATCTAGTAAAACCATAATCTACAGCACGCAAAGAAGGAACACCCTCTCTAATTTCATCTCGTATACGTTCAAAAGGCAGAATATTAGCATCAACAGCCATTCCAAGTGTTAATACTATACCAGCAATTCCAGGCAACGTTAAAGTAGCACCAAACAAAGCTGAAACACCTACGATCATAGCTAAGTTAACTAACAAAACAAAATCAGCAACCAAACCAAAATGACCATATAACAATACCATAAATAAAAGAACAAACAAAACACCTACAATTGAACCTATTTTACCTGTAGCAATCGTATCTGCTCCAAGTCCAGCACCAACAGTTCTTTCTTCTATTACACGCAAAGGAGCTGGTAAAGCACCAGATCTTAACAAAACAGCCAAATCTTTAGCTTCTTGTAAAGTAAAACCTCCTGATATTTGACCACGCCCACCAGGAATAGGTTCACGAATAGTTGGAGCCGATAAAACCTTATCGTCTAATACTATTGCAAAACGTTCATTCACATGTTCTGTTGTTAATTTTGCAAAACGACGTGCACCAGAAGCATCAAATTCTGTCGTAACAACGGGCATATTATTTTGATCAAAATCAGCTTGAGAATTTTTTAGGCTTTCACCAGAAACTTCTACACGAGAATAAACTGGTATTTTTTGAGCTGGATTTTCCATAAAAGACAAAAACATTGTTCCAGAAGGAGCATGACCAGATATTAATTGTTCCTGAGAAACAGATTCATTAACTAAATGAAATGACATTTTAGCTGTTTGACCTATTAATCCTTTTATATGTTCTGGATCACTTACACCAGGAAGTTGAACAAGAATATACTTTCCTCCTTGAGACTGTATAGAAGGCTCTTTTGTACCCAAAGCATCTATACGACGACGCACAATTTCAATACTACGAGACATTGCATCTTGCATCATTTCTGCTTTTTGCTTATCTGTGTAAGAAACTGTTATTACATTACCAGAAGAAGACACATCTACAGTATTACCAATAGAACTCTTTAATCTTCCTTTTGCTTTAGATACTTCGTCATCAGAACGTACAACTAAAGAAACACCGTTCCCTATGTTATGTAAATTAGAAAAACGTATCATACCTTTATCACGATCTATCATTGCAGAACGTACTTCATCGTATAATTGACTAGATTTTTCTTTAAACATTGTCTCTGTATCAACTTCTAGTAAAAGCTGTGCACCACCTTTCAAATCCAACCCTAAAGGTATTGGTTGAACCCACGATGGAAAATATTTTGTTAACGAAGGAAAAGCTGTTGGAACAGCTAACAAAACACAAAACACAGAAACAAAAATAATAACCAGTTTCTTTAACATATTTTTATCCTTATTTACCCTCTACATAAGCTACAGCGTTTTTATTTACTTCTACAACAACACCTTTTGCTATCTCTACATTTATTGTTTTTTCATTTATTTTTTTGATAGTTCCGTAAATACCAGCAGCAAGCACTCTATTTCCAACTTTTAAGCTATCTAACATCTTTTGATACTCTGCCATTCTCTTCTTATTTGGACGTATCATAAATAAATACAATATTCCAATAATAACAAGACAATAAAGTATCAAACCTAAAGAACTTCCTTGAGGAGTTGATTGTGCAACATTAGTTCCAGCATTTACTATTTCATTCATAAAACTTCTCCTTTTTATGGTTTCAAGATAGTAAAAAAACCACACTAAGTAAAGGATATTTTGATGTTTTGGGTTTCCATATAAAACGTACATTATATTTACACTTGCGTTTAACAAAAAATAATATATAATCAAAACGCTAAAACAATCATTGCGAGCATAGTTCAAAGGCTAGAATGCAAGCCTTCCAAGCTTGAAATGAGGGTTCGATTCCCTCTGCTCGCACCAAGTTGTTGGGCGAGCGCCGGAGTCGGAGAGCCGGGGCAGACTGTAAATCTGTTAGCTTATGCTTGAGTTGGTTCGACTCCAACCTCTCCCACCAAAAAATAAAAAACCACCGAAAGGTGGTTTTTTTATTAAAAACTTTCTGATCTTAACTTACACCACGAACTACAACGTTTTTTACAATCTTGTTCAGCTGCCGTTAATATTCTGTCATATTGTTTTGTATCATCAAAAGAATCATGAAAATGTTTACCATTTTTATCTATATCGCAATCACAATGCATGGTATATGTTGATTTTCCGTTAACTATATTTGTTGTTGATTTACAACTTGTTTTATAAGAAGTGTTGTTATTAAACATATTTTCGTCTATAAAAAATTTAGAATCAAACTTAGGTTGTTTTTTTGTTACTTCGTTTTTTACTACGATTGTATTTTTATCAGAAAATACATTACGTTTATTTAAAAGGTCATATTCAGATATTCCTATATTAGACATAGCAAAAATATTAACAAATATTAAAATAAATCCACAAATTATATTACCAGAAGGATTTGTGTTTTTTGTTGTAAATTGAATTAAATTTACCAAAGACCATATACAAGTAATAACAAACCCAATAACTGTTAAATCTAATAAAATAAAAGCTATACCCTGACCTATTTTATGTTGTGCAAATTTATGCACACCAAAAATCCCAAATATAGCGCACAACAAAATCAAACGTAAATTATCTGCATCAAACATATTTGTCGATTTGTTTTTTTTAACCATTAATTTCTCCTTTATTTTATTGGCGGATAGCAATAATCTCCAGAATCTGGACAACACGCCATTAGTCCAGCTCCAATATCTGCATACTCTTCTCCAAAACAACATCCATATTTATCTGGCGAATTACCATCTTCACAAACAGCAAAAAAACTATTCCAATTAATAATACAATAATGACACACGTAACCTATAATACACCCTATAAAGAAAGATAAAATCAAAAGAAGTAATTTGTTATTTTTTTTCTTTTTCATATTTTGACTCTCTTAGATTTATTCCACAAAACCATTTTTTATAGAAATTATTCTATCGGCACGCTTTGCTAACACCATATCATGAGTAACAAACAACAATGACATATTATTTTTTTTAACCAAAGACAACAACAAGTCAAAAACAACATTTGCATGATCAGGATCTAAACTTCCTGTTGGTTCATCAGCCAATACTATTTCTGGGTTATTAGCCAAGGCACGAGCCAAAGCTACTCTTTGTTGTTCTCCACCAGACATTTCATTTGGCATATGAGAATATCTATGTGCAACATTAGCTGCTTTTAATAATTTCATAGCCCGACTGTTTGCTACTGTTTCTGTTGTGCCATTTGTTAACATCGGTAACACAACATTTTCTAAAGCGGTAAAATCTGATAACAAATTATTTCTCTGGTAAACAAATCCTATTTTCTGCCTACGCAATAATGTTCTCGTTTCTTCCGACATTTTTTGTACAGGTACCCCACATATACAAATAGTTCCAGAAGTTGGTTTGTCTAACAACCCAACACATTGTAATAATGTTGATTTACCGGAACCACTTTGGCCAACCAAAGCGACAATTTCTCCCTTATACAAATCAAATCCACCACCACGTAAAACATTTATAGGCTGCCCACCCTGAACAAAAACTTTTTTAATATCACGAACAGATAAAACTACATCTTTCTTAGAAATTTTAGACAAAGAATTCAATATACTTACCATAGTTAAAACCTTACTCGTTTCTTAATGTCTCTACAGGATCTGTGTTTGCCGCTTTCCAAGCAGGATACAAAGTAGCTAAAAAAGCTAAACCAATAGCTATAATTGCAATACCTATAACAGTAGAAGGAACTAATTTTGATGGCAATTCAGACAAATAATATAATTCGGAAGGGAACAAATCTCTTCCTGTAACCATCTGGAAAAATTGTCGTATAGGTTCAATATAAATAGCAACTATTATACCTAAAACAGTTCCTATAGCTGCACCTATAACACCTATACTTGTTCCAGACAAAATAAATATTTTTATCATCGATTTTTTTGATACACCAAAAGTACGCAAAACTGCTATATCTTTAGATTTATCTTTAACCAACATAACTAAAGAAGATATAATATTAAACGCAGCTACAATTACTATTAATAATAAAATCAAAAACATTACATTAGATTCAACTTGTAACGCACCAACAAAGCCACGATTTAAATCTCTCCAATCTCTAATAATAAAATCTCTTGGCAACAAATTCTCTAAAGCTTTTAAAACAGAATCTGTTCGATTTGCATCAGATAAAAATAAATCAATATGAGTTACAGAATCTTGAATATTTAAATATTTTTGTGCAGTTTCTAAAGGCATAAAAATATAACCAGAATCATATTCATACATTCCCATAAAAAATGTAGAAGAAACAGGATAAGACATTATTCTAGGCATTGTTCCAAAAGGCGTTGCAGTACCACCATTTGCAGCGATTAAAGAAATTTTATCACCCATGGTAGCCCGTAAACTTCTAGCTAAACTACTACCTATTATTAATTCACCATCTTTTATTTTATCCAAAGATTTTCCATATATACGACCACCCGTTGCTGTCTTAGAAATTAAATCTGGAATTCTAATACCTCTTACTATTGCCCCAGAATTTTGTCCTGAAAAAGATGCCATTACTTGTCCTTCTGCTATAGGAACAATAGAAGTAGTATAAGCAGAAACAATCTTGTTCTGTTTCATTTTATCTATAAGAAAATCATAATCTTTTATAACACCATTTTGGTGGTAAACAACAACATGACCATTCATACCAACTATTCTAGACAACAATGTTTCATGAAAACCACCCATAACAGACATAACAACAATAAGTGTTGCTACACCTAAAGCTATTCCTATCAAAGAAACCCATGAAATAAAAGAACCAAAACCACGTTTCTTAGCAGCCAAATATCTAAAAGCAACTTTTCTTTCCAACACTGAAAATATCATCTTTTATCCTATTGATTTAAAAAATCACGCAAAGCATCACCTGATAAATCTTGAGCTTTAGCTTTGTTATCAACAATAGATATTAAACGAGGACTAATAAACATAGCTAATTCTGCAAACGGACTTATTAATGTTTCAGGAGTTGTAACAAAAGAATGTGTAGGTATACCAACAATAACATAATTGTCTCCTATATCAGAAGGTATTTTAAAAGAAGACAATTCTCCATTAGTTGTTCTTAAAACTATCTTAGCATCTATTTTTTTATATCCACCATAATCTCCATAATTTCCAGTAGCGCCTATTATTAGGTCTGTTTCTAATCTATCTTCTTTACTACATTGTCCTATATCAAACCTAGATTGCCAACCATTTGGAATTGCAAAAGTTCCCTGAGAAACCAAAACCATATTTGCTTGTTGAGACACAAATTCTTGTAAAGTCTTTGTGTTTATTTCTGGGCTAACAACTAAAGCTCTACCAACAACACCAGGTATAGACATACGAATATTATTTTCACCAAAAGCAGGTAACATATTCATCCACACTATAGGATTATCGGTTTTTGGATATACACGATATACATCTATATCCCAAGCTAAAACATATTTTTTAGAAGCAACATCTGATAAGAGTTTTGACATTTCTTTTTCTGTTTGATGATCTCCTTCAAAAACAACTGTTTTATCGTGCCAATTAACCAACAAGTTGCGCATATCTGCACCACGCATAGCATCTAACAACGCCATTATTATAGTTTCATTTTTAGGCATTTTAACCATCCATTTACCATGGTTAGTTAAATGAATTTCGCCGTATTCAGCATCATATGAATAGTATACATGTCCTAATTTTGCCATAAGTTCAACAGCATCAGACAAACTACCAGCTTGAATACCTCCTGTAATTTTTTCATAAGTATCTTGATCTTCAACAACAGATATATCCGTCCCTTCTAATAATTTTTCTAATGCAGCCTTTACAGATAATTTCTTAAATTCATAATCAGAAACTTGTAAATCAGGTAAAGAATCTCCTTTGTCCAAACGTACAATTTCTATTTTTTCTTCAGGAACGACAGACACAACATGTTGATTATCCCAATCAACCTTACATCTTTTTGGTAAATCTAACGCAAAATGCTGAGCGGTATCAGTAGTTAAAGCTGCTTTTTTTGGAAAAATAGGAACAGAATTTTCATCAACTACCAAATTTTCAACAACAGTTATTGTGTCATATTGCTGAGTCTTGTGTTTTTGAGCACAACCAATTAATAAAATCGAACAAAATACACACAAATATAAATATTTTTTATTAAACATTCTGTGTCCTTTCTTAATCCTTTTTACCTTTATACTATATATTCATAATTTTTTCAAATTCTTCTAACGTCATTTCATATATAGGTTTTTGTGTTGGTGTCACCAAATTTTTAACATTTTCAAACTGCGTTTCCAATATATTCATAGCATTAGCAATATCATCTGGTATTTTTTCACCCGTTTGTTTTAATCTATTTCCATATTCAATAATATATTCTAAAACATCTGCCGCAAAAAAACGACCAACATAATTTTCCAATGGAATTCCTCCCTTCTGAACACAAACAGCAGACAAGACCATTGTCATTTGATTATAAAAATTTACTAGTTTTACATAATTTTGAATCGTTATCGCCATAACATCCTCTACTTATTTATCTTACATTATAAAAACTATTGCCACTACAACGCAATTAAATTATAATACAAAACATGAAAATGAAATTTTTAGTATTATTTGCCATTTTATCTGCATGCGCATCAGCTAATCGCGGCTCCATAGATGATGCCACTATATTAAATTGGGAAAACGATGCTGTTACAACAGAACAATTTGTTAGAGATCACAAAGCCTGCCTTGGTATAAAAACATTGGATTATTCCCCTAGATCTCGTATTGCAAAATTAATATCCCCAAATCAAAGTTCTCAAATGCCTGATTGGGATGGTTTATGGGTAACATTTCAGTCAAATGAATATACTGATATAGGTCAGAGAGCTTTATTATCAGTTCCACCAAACAGAGCATCAAAAACTACAGGCTATTACCGTAAATGTATGATGCAACGTGGATATTTATTACGCGCTAAATAAAAATATTTTTGTATTATTGGCTAGTTACAAAAAATATGATATAATTAATCGCATGAAAAGATCTATATTCTTTTGGTTATACTTTGTTATAGCTATTATTTTAGCTGTGTATTTTGCTGCAAAAATAATTCTTACACAAGCCGGCAAAACTTCTTTATCGACAATTCATAACATTTATGTATCTGGTAAAAGTTCTGCTGAGGATCTTATATTAGTACAATCATCTGTAGGAATAAGCAAAGGAACCCCTATAAGATCTATAAAAATGTCAGAGATAAACAAACGAATAAAAGAAGTTCCAGGGATAAAAAAGTCTGCTGTTCGTTTATTACCTAATGGAGACATAATAATAAAAACAGAATTTCATAAGTCAGTAGCCCTCCTTGAAGAAAACGGTCTATACTACCCATTATCTGAAGATGGTACAAAAATAAACACACCTTCTGAAACAAAAGAAGGTAATGTTATTGTTTTTAAAGGAAATATTCCTCATCAAATAAATACAATCGTACGCGACTTGTCACCTTTAACAGAATATATTGATTATATAGACTGGATAGAAGACAGACGTTGGAATATACATACAAAAAAAGGTATTACTATTTTGTTACCAGAAAACAACCCATCTGTAGCAATAAACAAACTAATTGTACTAAATCAATCTAATAATATTTTATCAAGAGCGATAAAAATTTTGGATATGAGAGATACAAGAAGAATATTGGTAATACCAACAAAATGAATTTATTCAAATCTTCTTTTTTATGTTTAGATATAGGCACATATTCTATCAAAGGTGTAGCACACTGTGTTAGAGATGCTAAAATAGTCCAATCAGCCACATATTCTGTAAAAAGCAAAGATACTATATTTGCTCTAAATTCTGTAATTGATGAATTAGAACAGCAACTTAACACCCATTTTAACAACGCTTTCATAACCGGAAACTTTGGTAAAATATTATTTCAAAAAGTTACACAAGAATCTGTTTGGAATAACGAACACAAAATAACACCCAAAGATTTGTTTCATCAGATATCAAAAATAGAAACACCAGAAAATATGTATAAATTGCATATTATACCCATAGCATATCAAACGAAGACAAGACCAAATATAGCAAAGCTTCCTGTAAATTATGTCGATTCCTATCTTAAATCTATATATGGCGTAATATTTTACGAGAAAGACAGAACTAAATATATTTCTGATATTATGAGGAAATCTCACATTAGATCTTCTGGGTTTGTTGATCCTATGTTTTTACAAAATAAACTTTATAGGAAAAAAACAGAAAGAGTTTTGTTTGTTGATCTAGGTGCAGAATTTACAACTATATCTATTTGGGGAGATAGAGGACCTCTTTATTTTGAAAAAATAGATTTCGGACAAACAAATATCACACAAATGATATCATCTGAATTGAATATAAGTTTAGAAGATGCAGACAAACTAAAAATATCTATATCGAATGCGATACCAAACGAAATGGATAGTTATACACCTGCTGATTCATCTGAAAAATTTTCGAAATTTGTTAGGTCTGATATAAACGATATTTTTATACCACAAATAAAAACATTGGTTCAACAAATAAAAGATTTAACTGCGGAAGACATTGAAAAATACAAACCTTCAAAAATCATACTATCTGGTGGTGGTGCAGAAATAAGAAATATAGATAAGTTAATAGAATATTACTTTAATCTTCCTGTTGAGAATCAAACAGAAGCTGCCTCTTTGAACGCACTGTCTGAATACATATGGAATGAACAATTACCTCAAATAAACACATACATACAGAAATCAAACTTTTTAAAAAACAAATTAAATAAGTTTATTCAAATATTCCATAAACCACATAAACAAAAGAAAACTAAATTTATACCTATTATGCCAAGCACACTTGGTTTTGATATGCAAAATCCTACTACATATTCCTTATTTAAATCAGCAAATATATCTATGATTCATGTAGACATAATGGATGGTTTTTATGTAAATAATATTGCAGGAAGTATAAAAGAATTATCAGACATTAGAAGTAAAACATCTTCTCATTTACACGTTCATTTAATGACAGAATCTCCAGCAATTTGGGCTTCAGATGCTATTAATGCAGGAGCCGATACAATTATTTTATCTGCTAACACATCGGGAATAATAGAAGCGATAAAAGTGATAAAATCTGCCAACAAACGTTGTGGTATAGCTTTAAACCCACAAGACTCTGTTAATATTCTAAAACCAGTATTAAAAGATATCGATGAAATAATGGTTATGGGAGTTACACCAGGTGCAATGGGACAAGAATTTGATAATAATATTTTACATAAAATAGATATCTTAAATAAAACACGTAAAAAATACGGATTAAAATATCTAATAAGTGTCGACGGAGGAATAAACGAACACACAGCAGAAGAATGTTGGAAATCTGGAGCAGATTTACTAGTATCAGGTTCGTATTTATCAAAAGCCCCTGACTTTCCTTTGGCAGTACAAAAACTATTGCAACACTAGTTTTCTACCTTCTCCATTTTGAGTTATATAAATGTGCACTGTAGATTCTGGTAATTTTTCTTTTGCTATATCCGGCCACTCTATTAAAGTAATATCGTTTTCTATAGCATAATCCAGCCCTATTTCTTCTAATTCAGACACATCTGCTATTCTATACAAATCAAAATGAGAAATACCATCATAACTTTGTACTAAAGTAAAAGTTGGACTTGGTACAACTGTGTTTTCACCACGTAAAGTTTGTATAATTGTACGTGCTATTTCTGATTTTCCCATACCTAAATCACCATGCAAAGCAATTGTTACTGGTGATTTTAATGTTTTAGCAAAATCACGTGCCCAAGCTCTTGTATCTTCAACAGAATTTAATAAAAAAATTTTTTCTACCATATTTTTATTCCAATAATAACAAACTATCTTCTAAATTATGGATATTATCTCGTAGTTCCGCAGCTTTTTCAAACTCTAAATTTTCCGCATGTTTTAACATCTGTTTTGTTAATGTTTTAATTTCGCTACGTATACTTTCTGCATCCATAACACCATTGCTATTATAAACAAATTTTTTAGACTTGTCTGTATTTTCTTGAATTTCTTTAACCTCATCAAAAACAGATTTAGAAACAGTAGTAGGAACAATATTATGTTCTTCGTTATACTTCTGTTGTTTTTGACGACGACGCATTGTTTCGTCTAAAGCAGATTTCATTGAATCTGTTATTGTATCTGCATATAAAATAACCTTACCATTTGCATTTCTAGCGGCTCTTCCTATTGTCTGTATTAATGAACGTGTAGAACGTAAGAAACCTTCTTTATCGGCATCCATTATTGCAACCAATTCACACTCAGGAATATCTAATCCTTCTCTTAACAAATTAATTCCAACTAAAACATCGTATTTACCTAATCTTAAATCACGCAACAAATCTATTCTCTCTAATGTTTCTATATCAGAGTGCAAATATCTGGCTTTAACACCGTTTTCTACCAAATAATCCGTTAATTGCTCAGCCATTTTTTTAGTCAGTGTTGTCACTAATACTCTACCGGTAACATTATGAATAGAATTTAATAAATCATCGACTTGATATTTTGTTGGTCTAACAACACACTCGGGATCTAATAAACCAGTAGGTCTAATAACCTGTTCTACAAAAGTTCCTCCAGATTGTTCTAACTCCCATACAGATGGTGTTGCAGAAACAAAAATTGTTTGAGGACGCATAATATCCCATTCTTCAAAAGTTAAAGGCCTATTATCAATACAAGCAGGCAATCTAAAACCATATTGAGACAAAGTCTCCTTACGGGCTCTATCTCCCCTTGCCATTGCTGATATTTGAGGAATTGTTACATGACTTTCATCTACAAACAAAATAGCGTTTTTAGGTAAATATTCAAATAATGTTGGTGGTGGTTGTCCTGGTAAACGTCCGGATAAATATCTAGAATAATTTTCTATTCCACGACATGTACCCGTGGTTTCCATCATTTCTATGTCAAACCCTACTCTTTCTCTAAGACGTTGTTCTTCTATATACTTCATATTATCATGAAAAAAATTAGCTCTATCGTCCAAATCTTTACGAATTTCTGTAAGAGCCTGTAATACAGATGGCATTGGTGTAGCATAATGAGTGTTCGGATATACAACAATTCTATTTTCTTTAAATAATTTACCACCAGTTAATGTATCAAACTCGCATATATCCTCTATTTCATCTCCGAAGAAAGATATTTTCCAACCCCTATCTTGTGAATGCGAAGGGAATATATCTATTATATCACCACGAACTCTAAATTCTCCTCGAGCGAAACCAATATCATTTCTTTTATATTGTATATCAACCAAAGCCTTCATTAAATCTTTTGCTGATATTTTATCTCCGACTCGTATTACTAATTTCATACCAGAATATTGATCTGGAGACCCCATCCCATAAATTGAAGAAACAGAAGACACAACAATAACATCTTGTTCTTCCAACATCGCTCTGGTAGCAGAATGTCTCATACGATCAAGTTGATCATTTATAGAAGCGTCTTTATCTATATAAGTATCTGTTGTCGGCATATATGCTTCTGGTTGATAATAATCATAGTAAGAAACAAAATATTCCACATGATTATTAGGAAAAAAGGCTTTCATTTCAGTATATAATTGTGCCGCTAAAATTTTATTTGGCGCCATTATTAAAGCAGGTCTAGATAATTCATTTATAATATTAGCCATAGTAAATGTTTTTCCAGAACCTGTTACCCCTAGCAACACCTGAGATCTGCGCCCTTGTTCTATACCATCTACCAAAGCAGATATGGCCGACGGTTGATCTCCCATTGGCTTGTAATCAGAATGTAAATCAAAAACTTTTTTAGATTTGTTCATAATTTTTTATTAACAAAATTAAATATAATTCATTATAATAAAAAAACAAGGAAAGAGAATATGCCACTTAAATCTAGATATAAAAGAAGAATCATCTGGTCTATAGTATCTATTTTAGGAACTTTATTGTTATCTTTTATTGTTGTTCCACCGATGATAAATCTAAACTCATTAAAACCACAAATAGAAACTATGATTTCTAAGCAAACTGGTTTAAATGCCAAAATAGAAGGCAATGTTAATTTTAGTTTATTAAGAAGCGCTAACATTGTTGCACACAACATTAAATTAGATAACGGTAATATTGATTCGTGTGAATTTATAGTTCCTATTTCTAGTATATTTGATATAAAAAACACAAAAATATCTGGAGATCTTAGTATCTATGGAGCTCAAATATCTATTAGTAAATTATCTTCTTTAAATATTAAAAACACTATACATATTCATGATTCAAACATTAAATTTCTAAACAAGACATATACTGTAGTTCGAGCAACAATTTCGGGACAAGATTTCTCTGGTTTAGTAAGAACAGATCAACACAAATATGAGATAACATCTCAAGACAATATGTTTATTGTATCAAACAAAAACAACCAACTAAAAATAACAGGACAAATATTTCCTGATGGGACTGCAGATGGTGTAATTAATATTACTGCAGAAAACATAAATAAATGGTTTGAATTTGATACACCAAAAATAGAAGGAACATTTCCAATAACAACCAACTTTAAATGGAACGGTAGCTATGGAATAGAATTCTCAAACATAATGGCAAACAACACAACAGGTAATATTAAACTCAATGAAGATGGGTCTCGTATAATTAACTTACAATCAAACAATATTGATTTTGATTTTTCGTTTTTATTAGAACCATCCAATATATATTTTAATACTTCTTTTGACTTAAATTTATACGGAAATTTAAAATTTGCAGATCAAAACTTTAAACATGTATCAATAAAAGTAAATGGATTTAAAGATAAAATTATTATAGACACAATACAAACAGATCAATTTGTTTTTAAGGGTGGGGTTATAGATAAAAACGGTGCCCATGATGTACACATAACGTTACCTTTTGATAATAAACTTGCAACATGTAATTTTTCTGGCAACTCTGAACACTGGGAGTGTTTAGACATTAATTATAACAATAAAATTTTTGGTAATATGTATATAACAAACCACACGTTTGATATGGACATAACATCAAAACAAATTATGCCTGATATTAAACACATCGTCAGCAAAGTAAAAAAACTTGGTACCTCAGGAAAAGTTAAGTTTTTATTCTCTGACGCAGGAGGAATATTAACAATAAAAGACGGTGATGTATCTGATGTATCTTACGATTTCTTGAAAAATAAAAACTTGGAATGGTTAGGTAAAGATTTGTACTTTTTACCTAAATATATGAAACAAGAAACTGGAGATTTTGTATGGAAAGATAATACTATGTATTTTTTACCATATTCTAAAACATGGCAGATAAATATAACAGGCAATACTTTTTGGTTGTCTGGTGACAATATAAAAAAATGGTTTCCTAATGTAGATTTGCAATCTTTAAAAAATTTAAAATATACAATATCTGGTAATTGTACAAACAATAACATATCTGATTTAACTATAAATATAGCAGATCATATATTTACTGGATCTGCAACAGAAAATAATATCACATTATCAACAAACGAATTAAAAATTGATAATTTTATTAATAAAAAATTCTTCGATAATTTTGAAGAAAATTCTTTCTTTGCACAAGCACCAATTACATTACCTTATTATCTGAATAAAAATATAGCATTATCAACAAATGCATTGGTTTTAAAAAACAAAACATATAAAAACTTTATTTATTCTTTAAAACCTAACATTCAGACTTTTTCTATAACAGATGATAAAAAAGGAAATATTCTAGCCACATTATATAAAGATAAAACTGATTATAATTTAAATATACAACTTAATAGGTTTATGTTCGAAGGATATTTATTACCAAAACAAATGCCTTTAAATATATCAAACCCAACAATAACAGCAGAAATAAAACTACAAACATACGGAAAAATCGCCCACGATATTTACACTAATCTTACTGGTGCTTTTGATTTATCTTTCGAAAACGGAACGATAAACGGTTTAGGATTAGCTGATTTTTATGCTTCTGCAAAAAACATAACTACACTAAATGTAGAATATATATTATCTAAGGCTTTGGAAAGCGGAAACACACCTATAAAAAAGATGAGAATAATAGGAACTTATAACAATGGTGATATAAAAACAACAGCACCTATTACCTTATCTATGAAACATGTTGATGCTGTTGGTAATATAGATATAACAAACAAACAAATGAACACTAAATTAAATCTGACTCTACGAGGAACATCTAGTGGTCCAGCTCCTATAGAGTTAACTATTAACCCTAAGGGTGTACGTAATTATTCTTTATCAGAAATAATGTTAACTTTTGATCCAGAGTTTATGAGAACATTTATTTCTTCTCATGATAAATTCTAATAAAAAACCCACTTAAAAGTGGGTTTTATTTTTATCCTTTTTTACGGATTTGTATATGAATATCTCTTAATTGTTGTTCTGTTACCTCGTTAGGAGATCCCATTAATAAATCCTGTCCTTTTTGGTTAGCAGGGAAAGCTACAACCTCTCGAACAGCAGGTTCACCAACAATTTCACATACCAATCTATCTATACCAAAAGCACATCCACCGTGTGGTGGGGCACCATATTGAAATGCAGTATACAAACCAGCAAAATTTTTCTTAACGTTTTCTACATCATAACCAGCGATGTTAAAACATTTAAGCATAACTTCTGGATTGTAATTACGTAAACCACCACTACAAATTTCAATACCGTTCATAACCATATCGAATTGTGCAGCTTTTATTGTAAGAGGATCTTTAGTATCTAGTTCTTCTAATGTTGCCATAGGATAAGAGAAAGGATTATGAGTCATTTGAATAGATCCATCTTCCTCATTTCTTTCAAAGAAAGGAAAACTATCAACCCAACAAAACTTAAATTCTTTAGGATTTATCAAACCAAGATCTTCACCTAATTTATTACGTAACTTACCAGCAGCTCTAGAAGCATTATCTATGTTGTCACAAACAAAGAATAAAGAGGCATTGTCCCCAGCTATCTCGTGTAATTTTGCTATACGATCAGCATCAAGTTTTTTCGCTACAGGTCCTTTCGCTTCTTCAGCAAAAACGATATAGCCTAAACCACCCAATCCCAATTCTTTTACTGCATAATCACCAAGTTTATCAAACCAAGAACGAGGTTTATCTGATGAATTTGGAGCTGGTATAGCACGAACTACAGCACCATTTTCAATAGCGTTTGCGAATATACCAAAATCAGAACCACGAAATACATCTGTAACATCGCTAATTAAAATAGGATTACGCATATCTGGTTTATCACATCCGTATTTCAACATAGCTTCATCAAATGAAATATGAGGAACATCTTCATTAACGATAGCATCAGGAACGAATGTCTTTATTAATTTTGGTAACAACTGTTCTCCAACAGCTTGAACATCAGGCAAATCGACGAAAGACATTTCAATATCTAATTGATAAAACTCTAACAATCTATCTGCACGTAAATCTTCATCTCGAAAACATGGAGCTATTTGAAAATATCTATCAAAACCAGAAACTTGCAACAATTGTTTAAACATTTGTGGGGCTTGTGGTAAAGCATAAAATTTTCCATGATGTAAACGAGATGGCACCAAGAAGCATCTTGCGCCTTCTGGACTATCAGCGGTTAATAATGGTGTTTGAAATTCTGAAAAACCCATTTCCCACATTTGATCACGCAACCATTTAATAATTTGATTACGCATCAAAATATTTTTATGTAATTTTTCACGACGCAAATCTAAGAAACGATATTGATAACGTAAATCTTCTGGGACATCGTCATCTCCAAAAACCTGGAAAGGCAAAACATCTGAATTGGTTAACACTTCCCATTTTTCTGCTTTAACTTCAATATGACCAGTAGGGATTTTATCGTTTATAGCTTCTGCGTCTCTGGCAACTACAACACCTGTAATTTTAATAACAGATTCTGGATGAATTTTTTCTAAATTTTCATCACCACCATCAAACACACACTGTGTAATTCCATAATTATCACGTAAATCAACAAATAACAAAGACCCATGATCACGTTTACGATGAACCCATCCGGATAAAGTAACAGTTTCGCCAACATTTGCGATGTTCAACTCACCACAAGTGTTTGTTCTGTACTTTGATTTCAAAGACATCATTTAAAACACCTTTTGTTTTGGTGCAATTAAAGTTTATTATTTAGCACCAATTCAAATCTTAAACACAGGGGCGCTAAGATTTTTTCGCGCGGTGCCACCCTGCTTTATTACTTTTATATTTTGTAAAACAACTCCACGGTCGTCAATCGTATCATCATTATTATACAAAACTAAATCTTTTCGAGATTATATAATATACCAGCAAATACAAACTTGCAACTTATTTTATAAGCCCTCTTTCAACATTTCTCATCTCTGCTATCAATGCTTTCATAAACGATATTTTTTCTGCATTATTACGCTTAGCTTTTTCATTACATGATGTTAATCGTAAGTCATCTGCAAAATAAATAAAACGTTTTAACAGGTTTCCAATTATTCTGTATACCATAATATTTTTAATAATTGGATTTTTTGAACCAAAAACCTTATATAAGTTTTTATCATGAAAATTTGTATATTTTTCATAAACTTGAGGACAAATATTTAAATATCTATGGTGCCCTAAACAAGAATCGGACTTGTGCCTCGTCCTTACCAAGGACGTGTTCTACCATTATACTATTAGGGCGAACAAAAATATTATATATATCACACCTAAAAAATCAAACACAAAAAAATAAAAGGTCTATTTCTAGACCTATATTTCTGGTAGCGGCGAAGGGATTCGGACCCCTGACCAAAGGATTATGATTCCTGTGCTCTACCACTGAGCTACGCCGCCAAAAGCATAGGCATTATAACAACAAAAAACAAAAAAGCAAATAAAAGAATATATCCCTAATCTCTGTAACCTATTTGGAAACAAGCATTTTGTATGATATACTATTGGTTTAGAAGAGAGAATTTTGAAAAAAATAATATTATCTTTATTATCCACTGTACTAATAGCAACAAATGCTTCTGCAGAGTTATTTTTGCTTCCAGAAAAAGATCCTTTTATGGGAGATTATAAAAATCAATTTGCTGTAGGAATAGGTCAAGGATTTGATACAGGTTTAATAGTCCCACCACCTGTACACCCCGTTCCTTTTTACATACTAAGTATGCAATATTCTCAACCAACAACCTTCTTTCGTATTCCTGCTAGACGTTCTTTGAACGTATCACAAACTGTTGGACTAGCAAGTTTAGACGGATGGGATTGGAACGAATACTCTATTCCCATGGGATATATAACAGAAGATATAGCACTACTAAGAAGTGATGATTTTTACATGGCCGTTGGCGCGGGCGCCGGCTTTCAAACAAAACAAAACAACCGTATAGGTTCTAAATTTCTATTTCAGTTTAAAGTAACATTTGGTTACAACATAAATGATGAATTTGCGTTAGAATTGTACTTACAACATTTTTCAAACGGAAATACCGCACCACAGAATGAATCCTATGCTTTTTACGGATTAAATTTAGTCAGAAATTTCTAGTTAATTTAAAACCAAAGACATATTTGCATGAGTTAATGCTATAGCTATAGCATCGCTTTCATCTGGAGTTTTTGGTTTGGCTGTCGGCAACAAAATTTGTAACATTTTATATATTTGATCTTTATCAGCATGTCCAGCAGACGTTAGAGCTTTTTTTATTTTATTTGGTTCATATTCATAAACAGGAATATTTTTTACAGCAACAGCTGTTATTGCTGCCGCTCTAGCCTGCCCCAACAACAACGTTGTTTTAGCATTTTTATTAACAAATATAACTTCTATACTACATTCATTTGGTGCGAATTTTTCACACAATTCTGAAACATGATTAAAAATGAAAGCCAATCTTTCTGAAAAAGGTATTTTTGTTGGAGGCAAAATTACACCACTGGCCACATATTTTTGTTGAGAACCAACAACATCTATTATTGACCAACCAGTATGTAATAAACCAGGATCTATACCAATAATACGTTTCATATTATCTTCTTATTTTTTTATTATTATTTTGTTAACTATATTCTTACCATAATATGCGTTTATTTTATTTGTGCACTCTTCTAACTTATAAGATAATTCTAAAGCTAAAGCTGGGTTTAACGGACGCAAAACCACGTTTACTTTTTTATTTTTAGTATTCTTAACAGAAAGAACTTTTGAAATATTAGATATATCTGTTCCTACTATTTTCGCCCAATTATTAACAATATCTGTACAAGATACATTTATTCCGAACGTTTGTAATATTCCACCAAAAACAGAAGCCACCGTCTGTGGTCTTGAAGCTCTATCTGCTAATTTAGTTTTTATACTATTTGGTTGGTTTAACATAGTTATACTCTTTTGGCATTAGTATAAACATTTTACCTTGTGAATGCTGACCATGAGCAATTTGATACGCCTCATCACCAGAACCAAAGAATATATCAGCACGTATCCAACCTTTGATAGCACCACCTGTATCTTGAGCTATCATCAAACGATTAAATTTCTGACCATTTGGTAAGTTAGTATTTATGTATACGGGCAAACCTAATGTATACAAAGAATCATCCATCGCTATGCTTCTAATTTTAGATAGAGGTGTACCTAGTTTACCAACAACGCTTTGTTGTGGTGTTTCATAAAAATACACATAACGTGGGTTATTATAAATTACCTCTTTTGCTAAAGTTGGATTCTTTTTTAAATGCTTCCAAACAGCATCAGCAGAATATCCTCCTTCTGGTTTTATACCTTTTTCTTGTAATTGAGTACCTATAGATTTAAAAGGCATATCATTAACAGCAGCAAAATTTAATTTAACACTTGTACCATCTTCTAATTTCAACAAACCACTACCTTGTATCTGTAGATTTTGCACATCCACAATATTTGCCCAATATAAAACTCTTCCTATTTTATTGCTAACTATTTGTCTTTTAGAGACACCTTTATAATTTGTTCCATTAGTAGGAACCCCCATTATAGGCTCATTACACACATTAGTTTGTTGTCTACAACCATTTATTACAGGAGAATAATACCCTGTGTATGTTCCAGTGTTACCACCTTTATCATTATATATCTGATATGGTTGAAAATGAGATTCAAACCAAGCCCTTATTGTAGCGACATCAGCCGAAGCACTTGGTAACATAGAACATTTTTCTCTTAACAATTCTTGATCCGGTATAACAGAACCTGAATATTGTATTTTAGCTTTACATGTATTTCTAAAAGCCTGCAAAGCATATCTTACATCATCGTTGTACCAATCAGGCAAAGAAGAGTATGAAACAGCACGCAAATTAGATGGTATTTTAGAGTTATCTCCCACATGTGTCGGCGTTGATAAATCACAACCGGCCATAGCAAAAACCAACAACAAGCCAGATATATATGTTCCAAAATTTTTAAAACTTAACATTTTGACACACTCCCCCTTGTAAAACATCATCTATGATGCTATATTATCATAAAACTTAAGATAAAAAAAGGAGCAACTGAATGCCTAAGTTTAATATTATTTCACAGTTTCTAAAAGACATCTCTTTTGAAAGCCCTAATGTACCAGAATTATTCTTCAAACAAGATAAAGATGGCGGACAAGCAAAAATCGAAATGAATTTTGATATCAACATCAAAGGCGCAGAAAACAATTTGTTTATGGTAGATTTGATAACAAAAGTACATTCAAAATTGGATAAAGACGAAAAATCAATATTCTTAATTGAATCTACATATTCTGGTCTTGTTCAATGTGAAGAGAAAGACGAAGAAGCAAAAAAACGTTTATTATTAATAGATGTACCTACTTTGTTATTCCCAGCTGTACGCGCTATGGTTACAAGATTAACATCTGAATCAGGTTTTCCTGCATTTACAATGCAAAATATTGACTTTGCAGCATTGTATGAACAAAGACAAAATCAGGCAAAAAACGCTGAACAACCTGCAGCAAATCAATAATAAAAAAATCAAATAAAAACACCGGTAAATACCGGTGTTTTTTTATATCAAAAAAGCAAATTATGCAGCTGCTGTGAAGACCTTTTGAACGTCATCATTATCTTCTAAAGCATCTACTAATTTTTCTAATTTTTCATAAGCTTCATCATCTAAATCAACCGGCATATTTGGTATCCATGTTAATTCGGCACTTTCTGGTTCGCCTAATTTATCTGATAATGCTTTTTGGATTGTCATAAAGTTATCTGTTTTAGTTGTTATAATAAAACCTTCTTCAGAAGTTTCTAAATTATCAGCATCTAACTCCATGATTATTTCCATCATTTCGTCTTCTGTTTTACCTATAGAAGAAGGATACATTATCTGTCCTACATGCGTAAACATAAACACAACAGAACCCTCTTCTCCCATATTTCCACCATTTTTAGCAAAAATATTACGAACTTCTGGAACCGTTCTACGAGGATTATCTGTTAATGCTTCAACAATAACAGGAACTGCATTTGGACCATATCCTTCATAACGAACAGCAACAAAGTTATCTGTATTTGCACCAGATGCTTTTTCTATTGCACGTTTAATATTGTCATTTGGCATTGAATTTTTACGGGCTTGCAAAATAGCCAAACGCAATCTTGGGTTATTATCCGGATTTGAGTCACCTAATTTTGCTGCCATTGTGATTTCACGAGCCAGTTTTGTAAACAAACCACTACGTGCGGCATCTACTAAACCTTTTTTATGCTGTATATTATGCCATTTACTGTGTCCACTCATATTTGACCTTTTAATTTAATTAGATTAGAATTACCAACAAAGGATAACAAATGATTGGAAAATTGCAAGGAGTTGTTGATTATATTGGCGATGGCTATGTTATCATCATGGCAGGCCAAGTTGGATACAAGGTTTATACACCAGAATATCTAAATCATAACTCTACTGTATCATTATGGATAGAAACCGTAGTAAGAGAAGACTCTATACGTTTGTTTGGTTTTACAACAATGGCTGGTCAAACATTGTTTAATCAACTAACTAGTGTTTCTGGTGTAGGACCTAAAGTCGCACTTTCAATAATGTCTACCATAAAAACAGACACATTAATGTCTGCTATAGCTACCGGAGATGCAAAAACAATAGCCACAACCCCTGGTGTTGGTAAGAAAGTAGCAGAAAAAATCATTGTGGAATTAAAAAACAAAATGGGCGGAAACAACCTTGATTTCTGTTCTACAAACGGTGTATTACCAGATTTATTAACAGCATTAGAATCCTTAGGATATCACCGTATGGATATTATAGATATAGCACAACATCTTGTTGCTAATAATCCTGATTTAGACATCTCAAAATTAGTTCCATTAGCATTAAAAGAAATTTCTAATAAATAATATGATTGAACAAGATACTATTTTTGCATTATCTAGTGGCGCTGGAAAATCCGGCGTTGCAGTAATACGGATTAGTGGGAACGATTTATCCGATTTTTTTAAAAAAATTATAAACAAGCAAGAAATAGTAACCAGATACGCATATTTTACAAATTTAAAAGATAAAAATGATTTAATAGATCAGTGTATCGCTATATATTTTAAAGCACCAAACTCTTATACAGGCGAAGACATAATAGAATTACATTCTCATGGTGCTCCTGCCGTAATTAATAAAATATTTGAATTTTTACAAAACAATAATTGTCGATTAGCTGAGCGTGGAGAATTTTCTAAAAGAGCTTTTGAAAATAACAAATTAGATTTAACCCATGTAGACGGTTTGATTGCTTTATTAAATGCACAAACAGACAAACAACGACAATCTGCATTACGTTCTATGACAGGACAAGACGAACAAATATATTCAACATGGCGAAATAAAATGATAGAGATATCAGCTTATTCTGCGGCTATACTAGATTATGATTCAGATGATTTGCCGCAAAATATTGAAGATACTATCATTGAAAAAACCAAATTATTAACAAATGAATTAAAAACAGCCATTAATGGATATAATGGTGTTTCTGCAATACGAAACGGATTTAATATTGTTTTGGTCGGAGAAACTAATGTTGGAAAATCATCTATTTTTAATAAAATTGTTGGACAAAACAGAGCAATTATTTCTGATATAGCCGGCACGACAAGAGATGTTGTATCTATGCAAATAGATATCGACGGATATTTAGTTAACTTATCTGACACAGCTGGTTTAAGAGACGCTTCTGATACAATTGAAAAAATAGGTATAGAACGTACTTATAATGAAATAAAAAATTCTGATCTTATTTTACACGTGTACAACACAGAACCAGAATCTATCAATAAAAATGAAATAACTATAGTTAATAAATCTGATTTGTTAAAAAATAAAAATAATAAAAACGTTATTTATACATCTGTAAAAGATGATTATGGTTTTGATAATTTGTTAAAAGCAATAAAAGAAAAAATGCATCAACTAATGGATAATACAGAATCTCAAGTAGCAGTTAATGCTAGAACACTTGGTTTACTACAAGACACTATTAAAGAATTAGAAACAGCAACAAATACACAAAACAAAAACTATGATATATTTTCAGAACATGTAAGACATGCTGCAGAAAACATAGGTAAAATATTAGGTGTCATTACAACAGAAGAAATAGCCGACGCTACATTTTCTCAGTTGTGTTTAGGTAAATAAAAAAGCCGGCTTTTACCGGCTTTTTTAATACTTTTTATTATTCTTTTCTATCTGGATATTTTCCATCAGTTAAATTCTGACGAACAACATGATGTTTTACCTTTTGTGTACTTGTCATAGGTAAATCTTCTGTTGTCATCGCAAAATGTGTCACCCATTTATATGACGCAACCTTCTTATTCGCTTCGGCAACATGATCAGCCAATGTATCAATCGTCATTTTTTTATCTACAGAAAACACTGCATATGTAACTGTTTTGTTTTTTACTTTATGTTCAAAAACAGCAACATTTTTAACACCTGGTATTTCCATAAATAGAGCTTCTAATTCATCTGGATAAACATTTTTACCAGAATCTAAAACAATTACTTGTTTTTTACGTCCAGCAAAATGAATTTCTCCATTTTTATCCAAATAAGCCAAATCTCCTGTATTAAAGAAGCCTTTTTCATCAAAACATTCTGCATTAATACTTGGAGCATTTAAATACCCATTGAACACCTGATGTCCGCGCAACCACAAAACACCTATTCCGTTTTCGTCTTTATCTCTAATTTCACATTCGTTGTTAGATGTTGGGCCACCAACAGAATAAGCTAATCTTTTAGATGTTGGTTTAGAAATACAAATAGGGCCAACTGTTTCTGTTAAACCGTATCCTTGTATAAAACCTAAACCTAAAGATATATAGAAATTTTCAACTTCTGGTTTAGTTGCTGCACCACCAGCAATTAACAATTTTACACGTCCACCAAACACATCTAATAAAGGTTCTTGTATTTTTCGAACAAAATATCCAAGTCCCATACTTTCCAATGTTTTTTGATTCTTTAAAACAAAACTAGCAACACGCCACAATCCTTTCTGTCTCATATTGTCTATAATTTTGTTTCTAAACAATTCCCAAATACGAGGAACAGCAGGTATAACATGTGGTTTATATGTTTTAAAATCATCCAATATATATTTTGGATTTATAACTGGTTGTAACAATAGCCCACCACCATAACGAACGGTAGCTAAAATTCCAGTTGCAAAACCAAACACATGATACAACGGCAACAAGCCGTACATTATTTCTCCAGAATTATAATACTCACACATATCTTCTAAAGCGTTAGCTGTCTCTGTCAAATTAAAGTGTGTCAAAGGAACAACTTTAGGTGTTCCAGTTGAGCCCGAAGTAAAAGACATCGTAGCTATATCTGTAGCTTCTGAAGGATAAGCTCTAAGATCAAGATCTATATCACCATCTGCTTGTGTTATATCAAAAAACTTAAATTTTTTAGCTTTATAAAAGAAAGATTTTTCAGCACAAACAAGCTTACAATTTACTATAGATGTCATGTTATCATATTCATAAGGTGTAAGATTTGTATCTAGTAACAAAGCAATACCACCAAGATACCATATAGCAAATAATGTTAATGGAAACTCAGGTAAATTATGAGACAAAACACCAACCACATCTCCTGGTTTAACACCTAATTTATGCAAAGTTGTTGCGCGAGCACGAACTTTTTCAATAAATTGAGAATAAGTTATATTCTCTCTAACAAGAAATACGACGTTTGGCCATTGTCTTACAGCTCTTTCTAA
>JAKSTE010000029.1 GCA_024402735.1 Alphaproteobacteria bacterium | reverse complement strand
ACTGGTGTTTTTTTATCTTTTGGTGGTCCTGATCGGAATCGAACCGATACTCCTTTCAGAACTTGATTTTGAGTCAAGCGCGTCTACCAGTTCCGCCACAGGACCTTGGCGACTTATTTTGCAGAAACTTTTTTTGCTTCTACTTTTTTAACCAAGCGAGCACTACGTGTTGGTTTATGAACCGCTTTTTTAACTGGTGCTGCAGGTTTACCATTTTTCTTTTCTATAGCTTTTTTAATAGCTGCCATTTCTGTTGTTAAACGAGAAATAGGTTTTGACATAACATAAGCGTCTAAACCACCGTGTTTTGTTAATGTACGTAAACCAGATGTAGAAATACGTAAATTAAAATCACGATTTAATATATCGCTATGAAAAGATAATTTTTGCAAATTTGGTAAAAAAGTACGTTTTGTATGACGCATAGAATGAGATACATTCATACCTACCATTGTTTTTTTACCTGTTACATTACATACACGTGGCATATCTAAATCCTTTAATTGACTGGGGTCTAATTTATAATATAAAACGTTAAAAGTCAAGTCTTAGTTTTATTTTATTTGGTGTTTTTAATCGTATTTTTTTATATAGGTTTTTATACCAATATCTTGAATTTATTGCTTTTGATACTATATATGAAGAGAAAAAAGAGGCAAAAATGAACCCAGATGATATACAAGAAACTCCTGAACAGGCTATAGAAAAGTATACAACTGATTTTACGAAGTTAGCTTTGAATGGAAAAATGGATCCTGTGATTGGTAGAGAAGAAGAAGTTCGTCGTACCATACAGGTCTTGTCTCGTCGTACAAAAAATAATCCAGTCCTAATAGGAAATCCTGGTGTTGGAAAAACAGCCATTGTAGAGGGAATAGCACAACGTATTGTGTCTGGAGATATGCCTGAAAATTTATTGAACAAAAAACTTTTATCTTTAGATATAGGGGCTTTAATGGCAGGGGCTATGTTCCGCGGACAATTTGAAGCTCGTTTGAAAGCTATATTAAAAGCAGTGAAAGATGCAGAAGGAAACATAATCCTTTTTATAGATGAATTACATACTATGGTTGGTGCTGGTAAAGGTGAAGGCTCAATGGATGCAGGTAATTTATTAAAACCAATGCTAGCGAGAGGTGAATTACATTGCATAGGTGCTACAACTTTAGATGAATATCGTCAATATATAGAAAAAGATCCTGCTTTAGCTCGTCGTTTTCAACCTGTATATGTCGATGAACCATCTGTTGAAGATACTATTTCTATTTTAAGAGGTTTAAAAGATAAGTATGAAGGACATCATGGGGTAAGAATAGCAGATGCCGCATTAGTAGCAGCAGTTAAATTATCGAATAGGTATATAACTGATAGATTTTTACCTGATAAAGCTATTGATTTAATAGATGAAGCTGCAGCACATGTTCGTATAGAAATTTCTTCAAAACCAGAAAAGTTAGATGAGATAGATAGACATTTGATGCAATTAAAAATAGAACAACAAGCTTTAAAAAAAGAGAAAGATGAAGAGTCTAAAAAAAGATTGTTGGAATTAGAAAAATTGATTGATGATGTTCAACAAGAATCAAACAAATTAACTGTAGAATGGCAGAACGAACAAAAAAAGATGAAGGGACTATCTGATGTTATGGCAGCATTAGATGCCGCTCGTGCAGAAGTTGCTTCAGCTATGCGAAATGGTGATTATGAGAAAGCTTCAGCTTTACAGTATGGTAAGATTCCTGAATTGGAAGAAGAAATAAAAAAGCAAAATTCCGAGTCTAAAGAATATAAAACTGTTTTACCGGAACATATAGCGAATATTGTAAGTAAATGGACAGGTGTGCCTGCCGATAAATTGACTGTAGAAGAACAAACAAAATTATTAAATATCGAAGATGAATTGCGAAAAAGGGTTGTTGGACAAGATGTTGCTTTATCTGTTGTCGCAAAAGCAATACGCCGTTCTAGAGCAGGGTTGTCTGATCCTCGTAGACCATCTGGTAGTTTTATGTTTTTAGGTCCTACAGGTGTTGGAAAAACAGAAGTAGCAAAAGCTTTAGCAGAATATTTATTTAGTGATGATACTGCTATGACAAGAATAGATATGAGTGAATATATGGAACCTCATTCTGTTGCTAGACTAATAGGTGCTCCTCCAGGATATGTTGGTTATGATCAAGGAGGTGTTTTAACAGAATCTGTTAGACGACGTCCTTATCAAGTGCTTTTATTTGATGAAATTGAAAAGGCCCATCCAGATGTTTTCAATGTTTTTCTACAAATATTGGATGATGGTAGATTAACTGATGGTCAAGGTAGAGTAGTTAATTTTACAAATACGATAATCATCATGACAAGTAATTTGCCAGATATGGAAACAGTGCGTAAGCACTTTAGACCAGAATTTATAAATCGTATAGATGAAATAATATTCTTTAATCAATTGGAAAAGAATGTAATGGAATATATTGTAAAAATACAATTAAAAACATTGGAAAAAAGATTGCTTGAACATCAAATAACATTGGATGTTTCGAAAGAAGCTGTTAAATGGTTAGCCGATAATGGATATGATCCTATTTTTGGAGCCCGTCCTTTAAAACGATTAATAACAACAGCTGTTGAAGATAAAATAGCAGACTTAATTTTATCGGGGTCGGTTGTAGAAGGTAATATTGTAAGTGTTGATGTGAAAGGTAAAGAGTTGTTAATAAATAAAAAACGGGAATAATCCCGTTTTTTATTTTGTTTACTATAATTTTATCTGGAGCGATGATTGTGTGTAGCAATCATTTTTATTTTTGTTTTAGCCACAGAATCAATACGTGTTGTCTTTGATAGTACTGGACTGCGTTTTATATCTTTTTTAGATACTTTTACAAATTTTTGTGTTCTGCTCATATTACTTGCTCCCACGTGAAAGTTTTTGTTTCATTTGCATTAACAATTCTTTTGCTTTAGAAGCTTTTTTACGAGTGTTTGCTACACCTTGTTGTAATTTTGCTTTTTTGCTTACAGGTGTATATGTAGCGCCATATACTATGTATCCATAAATGTAATCACATATATCACCAATAGTATCGCCGTCTTTTCCTGTATAATCTTTTAATTTAGTTAAATCTATTTGGTGTTTATCTTCAAAATCACAAAATGCATTGATTATAGCAGAAAAAGAATTTTCTATATCTTTGTTCAAACTTGTTTGTTCTGTGATGTTTACATCTTTTAATGAAGGATCACCATTTTTGATGTTTTGTATAACTTCGTTTAGGACATCTTCTCTTGTAAGATTTTGTGCTAATGTTTTGCAATTTTCTTTAGTGATAATAACGGATATAGCTTCACATACATCACCAACTGTTTTAAAAGACCCGATTATTGTGTCAGACAATGCGATTCCAAATAATGGTTCAAGTCTTATAGAAAGTTGATATATGTCCAAATTATCAAATTTTAAATTTTTAAATTTGGTTTCTTTTGTTATAGGTTTTTTAGGTGTTTTTTTTCTACCGTCTTCGTTTTCTTCTATATAATCTAAGACGGCACGGTTTATAGTGTCAAATATGTTATTTATTGGTTTTAGTTGCATTTTCTGCTCCTCTTTTTGTTTATTATATGCTTATTATAATACTAAATGTAGGTTTGTCAAGTTTGTATTGACAATATAAAAAAGGGTGTTTGTTCTTAGGATAGTGATGATAGAGTCATCAATTTTTATTGACATCCAAAAAAGAAATGTATAAAATATGCTGGCTTTCAAAAAGAAAGAGCAGAGTTTTGGGGTTGTAGCTCAGTTGGTAGAGCACCTGCTTTGCAAGCAGGGGGTCGTCAGTTCGAGCCTGATCAGCTCCACCAAAATTCTAGATTCGCCAAAAGGGGGTGAATTAAGTATGGTTAAAGTTTTGGTTCGTGATAATAACGTTGAACAAGCTTTGCGTGTTGCAAAACGTAAATCTCAAAAAGAAGGCTTGTATCGTGAGATGAAAGAACGCCAACGTTATGAAAAACCTACAACAAAACGTAAACGTTTGAAAGAAGAAGCTGTTCGTAACGAGAAAAAGCGTCAATCAAAACAACGTATGGTTTTTGGATTCTAAGTAAAACCGCCGATACGGCGGTTTTTTTCTTGTTATTTTTTTTGAAATGTTTTAATCTGTGGCTGATAAAATGGAAAGAATATGAGAAAAACAGATAACATAGTAGAAAATATATCTAGTCAACAATTGTCAGATGCTTTATCAGAAAGATATTTGTCTTATGCTGTTAGTACGATTGTTTCGCGTGCTTTGCCAGATGTTCGTGATGGATTAAAACCTGTACATCGTCGTATTTTGTATTCTATGTTGCGTCAAAAATTGTCTCCATCAGCGGCATTTAGAAAATGTGCAACTGTTGTCGGAGATGTTTTAGGCCATTATCATCCACATGGAGATTCTTCTGTTTATGATGCTATGGTTCGTTTAGCTCAAGATTTCTCAGTAAGATATCCATTGATAGACGGACAAGGAAATTTTGGAAATATTGATGGAGATCATGGGGCTGCTTATCGTTATACAGAATCAAAAATGACAGATGCAGCTATGCTTATAATGGAAGGCATAGATGAAAATAGTGTTGATATGATGCCTAATTTTGATGGTACGACTGTAGAACCAACAGTTATGCCAGGAGCTTTTCCAAATCTTTTGGCTAATGGTGGAATGGGAATAGCTGTTGGAATGGCAACAAATATACCAACACATAATGTATCTGAAATTTGTGATGCTTTGAATTTGGTTATAGATAAACCAGATGCGACAACAGCTCAAATTATGAAAAAACTTGTAGGACCGGATTTTCCTACAGGTGGAGTTCTAATTGATGATTTTGATACTATATGTAAGATATACGATTGTGGACGTGGGGCTTTTCGTATCAGAGCAAAATGGGAAATAGAGAAACTAGAACGTGGCGCAGAACAAGTTGTTATTACAGAAATTCCTTATGGAATATATAAATCAAAATTAGTAGAACAAATTGCAGATTTAATAGATGCTAAAAAATTACCTTTAGTTGAGGATATTGTTGATGAATCTACAACAGACATTCGCATAGTTATAACACCTAAAAGTCGTAATGTTCCTGCAGAAAAAATGATGGCTCATTTGTTTGCTATGACAGATTTAGAATACAAATTTAATATGAACTTTAATGTTGTTGATTCTAAAGGAACCCCACGTGTTATGCCAATAGGTGATGTTTTACGTGAATTTGTTAAACATCAAAAAATAGTGCTACAACGTAGAACAAAATGGCGTCTAACAAATATTGATAAACGCTTAGAGATTTTGGGTGGTTTGTTAATTGTTTATTTGAATTTAGATCGAGTTATTGAAATTATACGTAATGAAGATGATCCTAAAGCTGTTTTAATGTCAGAGTTTCAATTGACAGAAGTACAAGTAGAATCAATATTAAACACAAGATTACGCTCCTTACGTAAACTGGAAGAAATGGAGATAAAGAAAGAAGATAAATCCTTAAGAGAAGAAAAGGATAAATTGCAACTCTTATTGGAAAGTGAAGAACTTCAAAATGCTCAATTACATTCTTGGTTTGATGATATAAAGAAACAGTTTGCAAAAAATACCGTTGTCGGCAAACGTCGAACAGAATGGGTTCCTGTATCTGGTGAAGTAACAGTTAATGTTGATGAATTTATAGAGAAAGAGCCTATAACAGTTGTTTTGTCTAATATGGGATGGATAAGAGCTGCAAAAGGGCATTTGGATTTAAATAATTTGGATGTTAAATTCAAAGAGGGTGATGATTTATTAACTGCTTTTCATGCTAATACTACAGATAAGATTAATTTATTTGCTTCTGGTGGTAAGATGTTCACTATAAATGGAAGTGAGTTACCTTCTGCTCGTGGTTTTGGAGAATCTGTACGTATGATGGTTGATATTAGTGCAGATGAAAATATTATAAAAGCTTTTGTTTTGGATACATCCGCAAAATACTTATTAGTTGCTCGTCATGGAGTTGGTTTTATAGTTGCAGGTGAGAGTTGTCTTGCACAAACAAAATCTGGTAAACAGATAATGAATGTAGATAGCAAAGATTCTGCTGTATTATGTGTAAAAGTAGATGGAGATATGGTTGCTTTGTCTGGTTCTAATGATAAGTTATTGATTTTTGAAACCGATCAAATACCAGAGATGCAACGTGGTAAAGGTGTAATACTGCAAAAGTATAATGCAGATCGTACTTGTACCATAGATGCAATGTTTTTCAATAAGGAAGAAGGTTTTGGTTGGACTACGGGTCGTGGAACAACAAAGCTTGATGATATAACCCCTTGGGTGGCCAAACGTGCTTCACAAGGACATACTATACCTGTAGGATTTCCTCGTAGTGGTAAGTTCGGAAAATAAGTAAAAAATGTATTAAAAAAACGCTGTTATAAAAACAGCGCTTTTTTTTAATTCTTGATGAATTAGTGAGACATTTTTTTTTTTTTTTTTACTACGTGTTTACGTAATTTTGGATCGTATTTCCGCATTTTCATTCTACTTTGAGTATTTTCAGATTTTGTATTTTTTACAGT
>JAKSTE010000028.1 GCA_024402735.1 Alphaproteobacteria bacterium | reverse complement strand
ACGGTGAATTTGCATCGTTATCAGAGTGGAACTTCCATACAATCGCAGACTGTGGTACAAAAACTTTTAAAGACGATTCTGGAACATTTGCATATTATGACGCAAGCAATACTCAACAACTTGTAAAGTATAGCGCAAGCGATAACGGCAGTCGTTTTTATTATTGATATATACTTAATGAGCAAGTATATGTAAAACCACACTTAATATAAACAAGCACGTTACTACACATAAAATAATTTTCTGTGTTTTATGATTATGCTTTTTATCACGCTCTGAACACGGGCATTCTTGAAATATCAAAATCCAAGACACCCCTAACATTAAAGCAGAAAAAACAAACAACCATGGTTCTATCCATTCAGGTATAAAATGTGTATGTGCTACTTCAGGTGCAAACAAACTTAATATAGATAATACTATAGGTAATACACAACAAAACAAATGTGGTAATAAAGATGCTATAATACCTATTTTTACTGCTTTATTTTTCATAATACGATCCTTAATATCTTGGCGTCCCTAGCAGGACTCGAACCTGCATCTAATTCTTAGGAGGAATTTGTTCTATCCTGTTGAACTGTAGGGACAATTTGTCTTAGTTTACAACTCTAAAAAAATAAATCAATATTGTATTTGCAATCATCTTTTCTATTTGTATAATTAAACCAGTTTAATTTAAAGGTGGAAAAACTTATGGATACAATAACTAGATTAGATTTATCTGAAAAAATACGTGATAAATTTGGTTTTACCACAACAGACGCTTATAAAATGGTCGAAATTATTTTTGATGAAATTAGACAATCTTTAATAAATAAAGAAGAAGTAAAAATAACAGGATTTGGAAGTTTCAAAATTTTAACAAAATCTGCAAGAATTGGGCGTAATCCAAAAACAGGTATACCTGCCATTATTTCTGCTCGTAAAGTAGTATCTTTTCATCCAAGTAATGATTTTCGAAATATTGTAGCGAAGGATTAGACATGTCAACAAATTATAAAGATTCACAATTAGATATTTTTAATGAAGCAGAAAAAGAAATACGTTCTAAATCCCAAGAAAAAATTGAGAGATTAAAAGCAAGCATACAGTCTATCAAAAACTCTTCACAAGAAACTTATGATTCTGGTTTAAGTGATGTTGAAGACAGAAACGAACTGAGAGAATTAAATTCAGAACTCACTGATGAAGAAAAAATTTTAAAAGAAACGTTACAAGAAAAACTTGGCTCTTTATATAAATAAAAACTAGTTAAATTGTAATTACCATAATTTTACTCTATTTTCTGGTCTTATAAACAATTCATCCGTTTTTGTTATATTGAAAGCATCATACCAAGCTTCCACATGAGGCAAAATACCATTAACTCTCCACCTAGACAAAGAATGTTCATCTACTTTAGTTCTACGTAAAATTTCTTCTTCTCTAATATTACTTGCTTCTCCCATAGCATAAGCTATAAAAAATCTTTGGTCTGGAGTTAGACCTAAAACATCTTCGGACTTAATTCCAAATTGTTTATACGCATCAAAAGCTATCGTAATTCCACCATAGTCAGCCAAATTCTCTCCTAAAGTAAATTTACCGTTAGCATGAATTCCTTTTGCTACTTCAATACCATCAAAAAAATCACTCATTATTTTTGCACGCGCTTCAAATTTTTCAGAATCTTCCTTCGTCCACCAATCTTTCATATTTCCATCTTTATCGAAATGTCTTCCTGAATCATCAAACCCATGTGTCATTTCATGTCCTATAACAGATCCTATAGCACCATAATTAAATGCATCATCTGCACTCATATCAAAAAATGGATATTGTAAAATTCCAGCAGGAAAGCATACTTCATTTGCAGAAGGATCATAATAAGCATTTACTTCATGAGCATTCATATACCATATACTAGGATCTTTTTTTTGGTCTATTTTTTGTATCCAAAATCTATCTTCAAAATCCATTACTCTAATCATATTTTCAAACAAAGAATCTTGTTGTATTTGTAAAGCAGAATAATCTCTCCATTTATCTGGATATCCTATCTTAGCTTTAAACGTTGATAATTTTTTCAAAGCTTCTTTTTTTGTATCTTCACTCATCCATGATAAATTTTTAATACGATTTTCGTAAGCACGTTGCAAATTTTTAACTAATTCTTCCATTCGATGTTTTGCTTCTTCTGAAAAATATTTACGAACGTATAGATGTCCAACTTCTTCTCCCAAAGAACCATCTATCAAAGCAACAGATCTTTTCCAACGTGGTTTTTGCTGTTCCTGACCAGCCATTGTACGATTGTAAAAATCAAAAGCTATTTCATAAGTCTTATCATCTAGCAACGATTCTGCCATTCCTATAATTCTATATTTTAAATACCCTTTTATTAATTCTAAATCTGTTTCATGCATAATAGAAATTGATTCTAATATTGGTTCTGGTTGACTAACATCAATAAACTTTGGTTGAATACCGTAAGCTTTAAAGTAAATATCCCAATCAAAATTAGAAAATTCTTGTTTTAGCTCATTTAATGTTTTTTTATGATAATTAGCTAAAGGATCTCTCAACTTTTCTTTTGTATAAAAAGATTTTGCCATACGTTCTTCTAATGCATATAACTTTTCAACATCTATCTCTATTCCAAAATTTCGTGTTTGTTTATATATATATTCTTTATATTTTTCCCTTATCTGTTTAGATTTTTCATCCGTATCAAAAAAATAATCTCTTGATAAACCTATTCCTCCCTGCCCTATACTAAATATATACATATCACTATTCATAGCATCTAATCCAACCCCATCGCTCCAAAAAGCTGAAGAAAAACTATGAGTTTCACCTAAGTATTGTGTCAAATCATTAATATTTTTTATTTCATCTATTTTTTTCATATACGCTTTTACAGGTGCAACACCATCTGAATTTAATTTATCTGCATTCATTGCTATTTTATATAAAGCACCTATTTTTCCATTATCAGTTTCTGCTATTTGTTTCACTCTTTCCAAATTAGTATTAGCTAAAAATTCAAATGAACCATATTTAGAATAATCAGCTGGTATTTCATTACTTTGTCGCCACCCATATGTAGCATAATCATAAAAATCATTTCCTGGATTTTTTGTTATGTCCATATTTTCCTGTTTAATACCAATATTCATTGTTTTCTCCTTAGTAACATACAAAGCTAGCACTACTGCTAGTGCAACAGCTATTATTCCAAAAATATTTAAAATCTTATTTTTCATTTTATTATGTCTGTTAAAATATTGTCTAACAATAACATTCCTTCTTGTGTAGCACATAAATACCCATTTTGACAAGTAACATATTTTGAATTGTTTTTTATCCAATCCATATTTAACAAATTCAATATAACCTCATCTAATTTTACTCCCTCTATTGTTCTCATACCTGTAATAATTTTTTCTACAGCTCTAGTATTTATATCTAACCGTTCAAATCGCTCACCATTTCCTAATTGATCATACCAAACACCATTTATACAAGGTCTACCAGCAGCAGCTTTTCCTATACCTATGTAGGGCTTTCCTGACCATATATTTTTATTATGCCTGCATTCTTCACCCTTTTTACAATAATTTGATATTTCATATCTATTTAAATTTAATGTTTGAGATATTACTGTATACATGTCCGCCATCGTTTCATTTTTCGGCATAGATAAATTACGTTTTCCAAAAGGTGTATTTGGTTCTATTGTAAGTTCATACATAGAAACATGTTTTAGTTGTAATGCATTTATATTTTTACACAAAGTTTCAACATGTTTTACATCATGTCTTGGTAAACCATATATAAAATCAGCAGATAAACGTATATCCATATTTTGAACAATATTTATAAGATTTAATGCTTGATCTACAGTATGTTTTCTACCCAAAAAAACTAATTCTTCATCAGATAAAGATTGCACACCTATAGACAACCTATTAACACCACATCTGATAAATTCTTTTAATTTAACTTCATCTATAGTACCAGGATTTGCTTCTAAAGTAATTTCACAATCTTTTGCTAAATGAAAACAATCAGATATGCACTGCATTATTTTTTCAAAACAATTTATTGGTATTAAAGACGGAGTCCCACCCCCAAAAAATATGGTTGGAACTAAAACATTACCCAATTTTTGGGACCAAAAAGCCAATTCTGAGCAAATAGAATCTGTGTATTTTATCCAATCAGGTTCACTACATACTGAAAAAAAAGCACAATAATTACATTTTGATAAACAAAAGGGAACATGTATATAAATATTATGTGCTGTATTCATAGTAAAATATGATAATAAATGATTTTTTAAAATCAATACAAACTAAACCCTTTTTTCATGTCTATTTTTGTGATATAATATATCTCAGGAAAGAAGATGAAAATAAATTTAGCGTCACTTTTAGGCGGTGTTTTAGTGTCATTATCGTGTATGGCTTCTAATGAAGGTGTGCCGTCATATTATCAACAAGACGCAAATATTAATGCTAATAAAGCTGCTTATTCTAAATATAAAAACAACGGTTATACAAACTATGTAGGTAAATCGGGCACCAAACAAATCGTTAGTTCAAATACATATTCTTACAAAGTTCCAAAACCACAGCAACCAAGTGCTACAGAAGGAACCATGACTATAAATGGCATAGCTACTGTAGACGACAGCAAAACCAGTATTTATGCAGGATATTCCAGACGTTTTGCCGATTTTGAATTTAAAACAGGCGTTAATTCCATTTTAGAGTGGGATGATATGGTGTTTAACGAAGTAAATGTAGGGTTAAAACATATTTTCAATATTCGTGATTTTGAACTATCTCTTTTCGGAGATTATACTTATGGAACTTTATCCCATGGTGGTTTATCCATGGATTATGACTTGGAACCATATGATTATTCTTATCCAGACGATGGTATTTTTACGATATCTATGGGTGATTTAAGTGGTACAACGCACCATATGAAATTTGGATTAGGAGCACACCATATCTGGAATATTGGAGGTTGGAAATTAACACCTCAAATTGGATATGAAATTTTCAAACACAACTTAGAAATGAGTAATCATATTTATCCTAACCCTGGTGTATATCTACCTTTGATGACAGAAGATGGTAAATACATATACGGAGATGCAGATTCCAGTACATATGTAGCAGTTGACCCAGTTAACGCATCCAACATTGATCAAACTAGATATTATCAAATATGTATGGGTCCAGAAGATATGTTAGTAGTTCCTTCTAACGGAAGCGATACATATACAAGTTTAACAACAATACCTTACAACTCTGGTATGGGTGACTTACCTTGGGGAGTTCCTGCAGGTAATTGTGTTGTTATAGGAGGAGATGGTGTTGTTAAAGTAGATGGTACAACACATATATACAACACAACATGGTCTGGTTTTTATATTGGACTTGAAGTAGAAAAACAAATGACTTTATCTGATAAATTACGTTTCTATGCTCAAGTTGGAATGCCAAAATATTCTTCTGAAGGAATTTGGCCAAACCGTGATGATTGGCAGCAAAATCCAAGCTTCCTTGATGAAGGAACTAACGGTGCTTTTTCTTATGCTGCTGAAATTGAATACGATTGTAGTTTATCTGATCGTTTACAATTAGCAATCAAAGCTGATACAAATTATTTTCATATAGGTAAAATACCTGGTGAATTATATGTAGCAGAATCCACTTATTTTGTAGAAGACGAACAAAATCCTGGTAATTATTACACTGTTACTGAACCAGCTTATACAGAACATGTAAATGAATCCTTATCAAAAGCTACTTGGCAATCTTTTGGCTTACACTTGGGATTAAAGTATTCTTTCTAGTATTAAGGACTTTGTTATATGTATAAATATATACGTTTTGTAGCAACGTTTTCTGTGTTTATAGGATTATTAACACCTGCAAATTCCGCAGAACGTGGTGTGTTTGATCTAGAGAGATGGGACAATATTTTAATAAACATATCTGACGCCGCCAAACAAAAAAATATTAAACAAACAGTTATTAATGATGTGGTAAAAGATTCTGTTTTTATTCCAAATGTTGTAAAGGCAGACCAAAGACAATTAGAATTTACACTAACATTAGACGAATACTTACATCGCACAATTAATGATAATAGGATCGCTACAGGAAAAAAGATGTTTTCTGTTTATCCTACATTATTATCTAAAGTAAATAAAAAGTATAACATACCATCAAATGTTATCCTTGCTTTCTGGGGAATGGAATCTAACTATGGTAAAGTAAAATCCGTTTATCAATTATCAAACTCATTTTTATCTTTAATATATGAAGGTAGAAGAGAAAAGTTTTTTACAAATCAACTGTTAGCTTTGATGGAAACCGCCAGTAAAAATAATCTAAAAATAAAAAACATTCATGGTAGCTGGGCTGGTGCCATGGGACATTTTCAATTTATCCCAACAACATTGTTACAATACGGTGTAGATGGTAATAATGACGGTCGTATTGATATTATAAATAGTATTGGTGACGCTATGTATAGCGCTGCTAATTATCTAAACAAATTGGGATGGCAAGCTAATGAACCTATAACAAAACAAGTTTTAGTTCCTTATAATTTTGATAGAAATTTATTAAATGGCGATATT
>JAKSTE010000027.1 GCA_024402735.1 Alphaproteobacteria bacterium | reverse complement strand
CGGCAGGCAGAGTTGCGGCTATCAAAGAACGTAGTAATAAAAACCCTGTACCTTCTGTTGGACTTCCAGAGCTTCGTCAAAGAGGAATAGATCACGGATATTTAAAGAAAGATGACGTATATCTACATCAGGAAATAAAAGATTTACCAGCTGAAAAACAAGCAATTTTCTTAACAGGTTCTCAAGGTGAAAAATTTGCTATGTTAACAAGACTATGCAACGGACACGTAAAAGAACTGAAATTGATGCCAACAGATGTTTCTTATTTGTATAATAAACTAGCTAGAATGGGAATAAAAACATTCACTATATATGACACAGATCATATACACGCAAGCGGACATGCTGGGCGTCCAGAATTTGAACGTTTTTACGATATGGTTCATCCACAAGTTTCCATACCTATGCACGGAGATTATATAAATGAAATGTTAAACGGTAAGATGGCCATGGAACGTGGTGGTGCTAAACATATGATGTTGGTCCACAATGGGGATATGGTTGTTTTATCAGACGGTAACGAACCTTATGTTTCAGAATCTATACCAACAGGATTTGTTGTTATGGAAGGAGAAACAGAACGTAGTGCCGACGATCAAGTTTATAAAAACCGTAAGAAAATAGCATCTAATGGAGCTATATTTGTTACACTACCTATAGATAAAAGAGGATTTTTAAAAGGCGCTCCAGAAGTATCTAGTGCCGGTATATTTGAAACTGACGAAACAGGTTTTATGAAACGTCAGATACAAATAGAAATAACTCAAGCTATAGACAAACTAACAAAAACGGAACGCAAAGATAAAAATAATCTACATAAAGCGGTACAAATAGCTTCCAATAAAGTTGTAAGAGCTTCTTTAGGAGCGGATAAAAAACCTCAATACAGTGTTCATTTTGTATTAAAGTAAAAACAACCTCCGATCATTAGGTCGGAGTTTTTGTTGTACAAAATAGTTGACAATTTGTATTTTTGTATTATATTACATCTTGTAAACAACAAAGGAGAGCCCCTATGGCAGACCAAACACAATCAAAAACCTGGAAAGAATTTGTAGAATTAATACAATCACAAACAGAATTATTTACCCTATACAGAAAAAAAATTGGGAATACTACACAGTTTTTCGCTTCTAACTCACAAATATCTATTAAAACCTCTGATAAAGAAAATATTGTAACAGTTACAGTTAATAAAAACGATACAACATATTGTAAAGATAATCATTTTGTAACTCCAGTTATAACACAAAAAAATCGTGATGTTTTGATTAGTTCTTTAAACAAAAAAGTAGAAGATATGAATTCTATAGATTTTGCCGACAAACAAAATATCAAATTTACTTCTAAAGAAGGTATTGGAAAAATCGTTATTTCTTCAAAACCAATAAAAAACGATTTATTAAATGCCAATATGACAACAGTAGAAATATACTTAAATGATATCAAAGAAAAAGAATATCATTTAACAGAAGCTGAATTAGACAGCTTTACAAATACATTGGCTGCACGTTATGGTTACTTAATTCAAAAAATAAAAGTGAATTTAGGAATCAATGGTAGTAACGGCAGATAAAAAATATTAAAACGTAAAAAAACCGCCTTTTATGGCGGTTTTTTCTTGCTTTATTAAAAAAACTATTATAAAATTAGCCTCGCTGAATAACCAGAACTGAATAATCAATGATGTCTTTGGTCTCATTAGAAATAAGGATTCTGTGAAATGTTCGGCCCAATAAAAACTAAAGATAAAAGGAATATATTATGGCAAGAGCTGGTGCAAAACGTAGCACACGTAAATTAAAAATAGCTCGTTCTTTAGGTGTTAACCTATGGGGACAAGCAAAATCTCCTTTCAACAAACGTAAATACAAACCTGGTCAACACGGTCCTACTTCTCGTGGAGCTAGTTCATCTGATTACGCAAAACAGATGAGAGCTAAACAGACTTTGAAAGGATATTATGGAAACATAGGCGAAAAGAAATTCCATGCATATTATGTAGAAGCCGACAACATGAAAGGTGATACACCTGATAATTTAATAGGCTTATTAGAACGTCGTTTAGATGCTGTTGTATATCGTGCAAAATTAGCTCCAACAGTGTTTTCTTCTCGTCAATTAATAAGTCATGGGCATATTTATGTTAACGGTAAAAAAGTAAAAATTGCTTCTTATCGCGTTAACCCAGGTGATGTTATAACTGTTAGCGAAAAAGCTAAACAAATGCCTTTGGTAGTTTTAGCTCTAGAATCTGGAGAACGTAACTTCGCTGATTATGTATCTGTTGATAGCGCAAACTTCACAGCTACATTCACACGCGTTCCAGAAATATCCGACGTTCCATATCCTGTACAAATGAATCCAGAATTGGTCGTTGAATTTTATTCTCGTTAATAAAATATTTGGACACACTAAAATCCCACACTTCGTTGTGGGATTTTTTTTATAATTTAAAACCGTCTTTTATGATATTATATACACAAACAAGGTATATATAATGAATGATATTATTTCAGAATTTATAGATTATTTATTACACACAAAAAATTATTCTAAATATACCGCTATATCATATGAAAACGATTTAAATGATTTCATAAAATTCTTATGTAAGTTCACAGACAATACACCTTCCCTTCAAGACATAGCTAAAACAGATACTTTAACTTTTAGATCTTGGTTAGCCGACAGATCTAAACGTGAATTATCTCACAAATCTACAGCCAGGGCTTTGTCTTCTTTACGTACATTTTATAAATATCTTAGTAGACACAAAGATATAAATAATGAAGCCATAGAACTTATTTCTTCTCCAAAAGTTCCTAGAAAACTATCTAAAGCAATTGAAACAACAGATGTATCTGATATGCATTCAGCTATAAAAGAATTAGAATCAGATGTTCCTTGGATAGCCGCCAGAGATTGGGCTCTTATAACTTTAATATTCGGATGCGGTTTACGTATTTCCGAAGCTTTATCTTTAACTAATAGAGACGTAGCAAACTCACCCAACTCTTTAAGAATTATTGGTAAAGGCAATAAAGAAAGAATTGTTCCAATATTACCAGCTATAAATATAGAAATAGAAAAATATATAAAATTAAGACCATTTTTTAGTACACCAGAGGACAAACTGTTTCGTAGTGTAAGAGGCTTACCGATGTCTTCTCGTATGGCAGAAAAAGTTATAGAAAAGCTCCGTAATTATTTAAGACTGCCAGACTATGTAACACCACATGCCTTAAGACACACTTTTGCTACAGCTTTATTAGCAGGAGGAGCCGATTTACGTAGTTTACAAGAATTACTTGGGCACTCTTCTCTTTCTACAACACAATTATATACTAAAGTTAATATGTCAGAAATCATGGATGCTTACGAGCATTCACATCCAAGATCAAAAGAAAATATATAAAAAAAATCCCGAACCACTCGGGATTTTTTTATAACCGGAAAAACGTTTATTTTTTCCAAAAAGCGAAACCACGACGTTCAGATTTTTCTTCGTGTTGTTTACGAGCTTCTGCTGCACGACGACGTTCTGCACGACGTTCCTGAAATCTCTTTGCAGATTCTTCATCACGTTGAATCAATTTCAAAGTTGTAACAGACAATTTATCATTGCGTACTTCTTCTTCAAATTCAACAATATCGTTTTCATTCAAGAAACGAATATCTGCTGCTTTTAATGCACTAGAATGAACAAATACATCATCTGTATTTCCATTTTCATTTGGAGTATCTGGTGTAATAAAACCAAAACACTTTTTACCGTTATACCATTTAACTTTACCCTGACGCATAATATTTTCCTTTTTATGCTTGTTATGGTCATCTCAACATTTTAATGACCTTGATTTATTTTAATATAAATCGAGTATTTAATGCAAGAAAATATATTTACTGCGAGTTTTTATGCAACAAATTTCATTTTAATGATATAATATTATCAGCCAAAGGATTAATACAATGTTAGATTTTGATGCTTTACAACAACTGGCCAACAAAATACAACCTTTGTTTGTAGATAAAAATTTAAATTTTACTCTGGGCAAGCTTAAAGCTCATAATGATTTAAATAGATTTAATGAATTGATAGAAGGTTTTGATTTAGAAAATATATTTCCTCTATTAGCAAAATTAAATCGCACATCAGAACTAAATGAATTTCTTACATTATTGAACCAATTTGACAGCATACAAAAACAACGTACAACAGACCCATCTCAAACAAAAATATTAATCATAGGCAGATCTAAAATAACAGAAAACGAAATAAAAAAGATATTTCAAGAATGTGGTATAGATATTAATAGGGTTGTTATTAGACGTGAATATACTGAACTAAAAAAGCAAGGTATAAAGGCGAATATTGATAAATACGCTTTAATTTTAATAGGGCCTACACCACATAAAACAGCTTCTACAGGAGATTCATGTGGAACACTAAGTGAATTAAAAGCACTATACGGAGACAAAGTTATTGTATTACAAAACAACAAACATCCCAAAATGACCAACAACACAATAACAGAAGCTGTACGGTTTGCTATAGCTCAACACTTAATCCAGCCTAATACCTATTAATATATTATTTCTTATAATATCTTTGCACTTCATTCATGATAAAATGAAAGAATTTGCCTGGTATAGTATCTGTAGGCACACTCCATTCAACATCACTATAAGGCATAGCAGTAACCAGCAAAAAGCGCGTCATCCACAAGAAGATTCGTATTTGTTGATCTTTAGTTAATTTTATTGGTGCATCTGGAACAAAAAATACTTCATTTTCCACAGAAGATATAACCTTTTCAGATATTTTATCCACTACAGTTTGAGGATAATAAATCGTGCCTATCTTTGGAAATCCATCAAACAACAAATCATCATCTCCATTACTATATAGAATATTCCAACCTATTCTATCGAACAAATCTTCCGTGCATTTTTGTATCTTCAAATTGTATTCATTTACCCCTTGTCGCATAAACTTAGCTAATTTTTCTTCCATACAAGCACTTTCAGCATTCTTAGCACGACGAGTTTTTTCATATGCAGTATGTGTTTGACATTCAAACTCAAAGAAAGTTCGTACCTGACAAATAATTTCTAAAGGGATTACTTTTTCTGCACTTCCTATATTGAGAATAATTTTTGCATCTCTATACCCACGAGGATTAGTTATATCAAAAAATTTATCTTTAACTTCTATAACTTTATCCGGCCACATATTGCATACACGTTCCATAAAAGTACGTGCCTGTGGCACCAAATCAAACAAACATTTTACACGCCATACATCTGTTAAACGTTCGTATGGGGTTTTTATTTTGTCTAAAGCTCTAACCAACTCTGCTGAGATTTTCTGATGTCCAGAACCTATTATTCCCAATATACATTCTGAAGCATCTGTTACAAAACTTTTTGAGAAATTTTCTTTTATTTTATCAGAAATCGCTTTTGCAGAAGATGCTTTATCAGTTTCTGATAATATAATAGAATATGCAATATCAGCAACCTCTTGTGTATAGCTGGTATAATATTTACCTGTAACTTTATCTAATGCTCTAGACAGGCTCTTTTGTGCACCAACAATAACTGTTACTATTGAAGACACAGCCAAATCTATTTGATGTCCTTGAGTACTTGTAAAGAACTGGTTACGCATAGGGTCTGCATCTAAACGATGATTTACAATGTATGGTTTTAAAGGGTTAATAGAATACATTGTTATATTTTTTTCAATTGCAGCATTTGTTGTATAATCGTATTCCATAACAGCTGCCTTTGGAGCACCAAAACTTTTACCAATACATAAGAAAACTTCTTTTAATGTATTCATTGAATTGGTGTATAGCCTATCCAAGTAAACACGTGTTGCTTTATCTATACGACCCTGCTGATAGTTTTCTTCTATTTTCTTTAGATTATCCTTATCATGTAATTCCGTTAACAAAAAAACATCTTCAACAGCAGTTTGTTCAGACATATCTGAAATCCTTTTACATCTTTACTTCATTATAGGGAACAAAATAACATCCCTTAAAGTTGGTTGATCAAAAATAATGCTAGCCAATCTATCTACACCCATTCCAACTCCCGATATAGGAGGAAAACCATGTTCCATAGATCTAACAAAATCGTTATCTGGATTAAAGGCTTCTTCGTCACCCCCTGCTATGTTTTTAGCTTGTTCTTCAAACGCGGCTAATTGTTGAATAGGATTTACCAACTCTGAATATCCCTTACATATTTCAGCGCCACAAACTAACAATTGGAACATATCCAAACATCTATCATCTGAATCACTATGGCGAGCCAAAGGAACCATATAAGTTGGATAATTGTACAAGAATGTAGGTTTAATAATATCTGAACGTATTTTACGTTTGTAAACATAATCCACTAATGTTGGAATAGATTTCAAATCATCTAACTCTCCAGCTGGGAACATACCATTATCTACAATTTGCTGACGTAATTTATCTACATCATCAAAATCTAAAATATTACATCCAAATAATTCATTCATCTTTGCTGTATAGTCCATTGTTTCATAAGTAGAGAAATCTAATGGAGTTCCTTGATACTCTATTTGCAAAGTACCACGACACTTTTTTATCAAAGTTTGTATTAAATCCCATGTAAATTGCATATTCTTTTTATAGTCCCAATAAGCAGCATACCATTCAACCATAGTAAATTCTTGTAGATGCATTGCATCCATTCCTTCATTACGGAAGTCTTTAGCCACTTCATAAACTCTGTCAAAACCAGCACCAATTGCCTGCTTTAAAAACAATTCTGGGGATATTCTTAACTGAAAATCAGCATCTAAAGCATTATGATGCGTTGTAAATGGTTTTGCTGCTGCTCCAGAAGCTA
>JAKSTE010000026.1 GCA_024402735.1 Alphaproteobacteria bacterium | reverse complement strand
GGATAAACGGTCAATTTACTTGATTATTTTTTGACAATGTGATAGAATATACAGCAGAGCGAACAACAGATGGTAAAAGTCTTATAGTTAAAGAAAAAACAAATCATACAGATCCTAGCAATAATATTGTTTTGTTTTTTGCTCCTATAAAAAAAACGGATGAACTATTAAATATGGTAACACAACTAGGGGTGTGTGAATTTCAACCTGTTATTACGGATAGAACTGTTGCTCGTCATATTAATTGGCAAAGAATGCAAAAAATCGTAATAGAGGCATCAGAACAGTCATATCGTAATAGTGTGCCTAAAATATTACCACCGATAAAATTTGCTGACATGAATTTTTCTGGTGTTGTAGTTGCTGATGAGCGTTTTGCACATGAGCAAAAAGATACAAAGTCTTTATATAAAACAAATAAAGTTTTTGTTGGACCAGAAGGAGGTTTCTCCCCAGAAGAGTTTAAAAAGATGGATTCTTTTGGGGTGATCGGTCTTGATCTTGGTAAAACAATATTACGTGCAGAAGTAGCTGGGGTCGTTGCTGTTTCAAAGGTGTTAAATTAATGAAAGAAAGATTAGCTAAGTTTATTGCAGATTGTGGAGTCGCATCAAGAAGAAGATCTGAAGATTTAATTAAGTCTGGGAAAGTATTTGTTAATAAACAGCAAGTGATTACTCCTATATGTTTTGTTGATGAAAATGATAGTGTTGTTATAGAAGGAAAAGAGCTAAAAAAAAATAAAGAAATAAAATTATATAAGTTTTATAAACCTATAAATACAATGACCACAACAAAGGATCCACAGGGTAGAAAAACAATATATAGTATTTTACCAAAAGAATATAGACATTTAAAATACGTGGGTCGTTTGGATTATAAAACTACTGGGTTGTTATTACTTACGAATAGTGGGGATTTAGCTTGTAAATTGTCTTCTCCAAAAAATCATGTTTCTCGAACTTATATTGCAACTGTAAAACAATACACTGAAAGTGGATTAAAAATAGCATCTGCAGGAACTACTGTAGATGGTATTTTCTATAAACCTATGATTATAAAAAAAATTAATAAAAATACTTTAGGTGTAACCGTTGAAGAGGGTAAGAAAAACGAAATAAGAATAGTTTTAAAGAGTGTAGGATCTCCTGTAATTGAATTACATAGGGTTAGTTTTGGAAATATAGAATTAGGAAATTTATCTGTAGGTGAAATACAAGAGATTCCAAAGAAAACAGTTGACCTGTTATTGAAAAGTTTTTAAAATCTACTTATCAGAGAAGGGAGATTTTAATGAAAACAAAAAAAACAAACAGCGTAAAACCTACTGTTAAGAGAAGTTTGGTTAATACTTCCAAAGACACTTGTTCTTGGTCAATATACGTATATTGGTTTATTATACTGTTCTTTATTGCAGCTACGTTTTATATTTTAGGTCGCAGTCAAGAGATTTTACATCCTTCTATAGTTAATAATGTTGTAACAGAAGAGACTTTGTTGCAATCAGCTGATTATATAAGTTCTGCAAAAGCTAAATTATCAGCAGGCAATATTGAAGATTCTATTGCAGATTTAACTATATCTATAGAGTCTAAAGCAACATCTGATGCATATGCGTTGCGTGGGGAAGCTTATATGCAAATTGGAGAATATCAAAAATCTTTAGATGATTTTGAATTGGCTATAGAATTAGATTCTGAAAATGCGATAGCGTATTATGATAGAGCTTTATTGCGTATGAGATTGGAAGATTATACATCTGCATTAAATGATATTAATAATGCGTTAAATGCTCAGACAACTAAACCTTCTGAAAGTTTATCTATGCGTAATTTATATGCAAAAAGAGGACAGTTGAATTTATGGTTAAAAAATTGGCAAGGAGCTATAGCAGATTATACAAATTCTTTAGCTCGTGCTGATGGAACTGTTGATCCTAATGTTTATGCAGAAAGAGCGGAAGCTTATACAGCGCTAGGAGAATATGAAAATGCTGTAAATGATTATAATTCTGCAATTCGTGTTATATCAGAATTAATCCAAGGTTCTACAACACAAGAATCTAGTGAGACACAAGCAAGCAATGCTATGATTTATTTTGAAAAATCTGCTGCGTTGAATATAAAATTAGGAAAAACAGATGTAGCAAAGACAGATTTAGAATCTGCTTATATTATAGCTACAAAACTTGTGGATGAAGAGAGTGTTATTAGAATAGAACGCTTGCTTTCTGATTTGTAAAAAAAATCCGTCTTTTGACGGATTTTTTTTTGACTTTGTTTTTAAAAAATACTAACATCCTCAGGGTAATGAAAAATAATAGAAGTTATTTTATAGTTTTTACTACAACCCCGTTAGGGGTGTAGAATCTATTTGCGCTAATTTTTTACGCGTATTATAATAAACAAGTTTCAAAAAAAATTTATATTAAGAAGGTTTTAATATGTCTTATCCAGTAGAAATAATTCGTCATTCTTTAGCTCATGTAATGGCCGCAGCTGTTAAGAAGTTACACCCAGATGTCAAATTTGCGGGTGGCCCAGCTATAGAAAATGGTTTTTATTATGATTTTGATACAGAGTATCGTTTTTCAGAAGAAGATTTTGCCACTATAGAAAAAGAAATGCGCTCATTAATTAAGTCAGATGGTAGATTTGATAGAAAAGAAATATCTTTAGAGGAAGCAAAACAAATATTTGCTGATCAACCATATAAAATGGAATGGTTAAATGAATATGATGCAAAAGGTGAAGTTTTATCAATCTACACATTTCGTGATTTCGTAGATTTGTGTCGTGGTCCTCATGTCGTCTCTTCAAAAGATTTGCCCAAAGATGGTTTTAAAATACGTAGTGTAGCTGGTGCTTATTGGAGGGGTGATTCTAAAAATAAAATGTTACAACGTATCTATGTTGATGCTTTTGAATCTGCTGAAGAATTGAATAATTTTATAAAAGCACAAGAAGAAGCGGCACAGAGAGATAATAGAAAGCTCGGTAAAGATATGGATTTATTCCATTTTGAGCCAGAGTATGCCCCTGGTGCGGTTTTTTGGCATGATAAAGGTTATAAAATATATCGCAAATTAATTGATTTTATGCGTAATTGTCAAGAAAAGGCTGGATATTTAGAAATCTCTACACCTTCTGTTATGGAGCGTTCTTTATGGGAACGTAGCGGACATTGGGCTAAGTATGCAGGACATAATTATTCTGGAAAAACATTGGATGGTAAGGATTTTTGTGTAAAACCTATGTCTTGTCCTGGTGGTATGTTGGTTTTTGGTCAAGGTATAAAATCTTACAAAGACTTACCTTTATATTTAGCTGAGTTTGGAAAGGTTAATCGTTATGAAACATCAGGTTCTTTAGCGGGATTGTTACGTGTACGCGAATTTACTCAAGATGATGCTCATATTTTTTGTACAGAAGATCAAATGGAGGAAGAAGTCACAAAAACTTTACGTTTTATGATGGACATATATCATAAGTTGGGTTTTGATAAGGTTGAAATGACTCTAGAAACACGTCCAAATTCTGAATTTAGAATAGGGTCTGATGAAGTGTGGGACTTTGCAGAATCTGCTTTGGCACATTCTTTACAATCTGCTGGCTTACCATATGTTGTTGCTGAAGGAGAGGGTGCTTTTTATGGACCAAAAATAGGTGTGTATTTATGGGATGCTATAGGACGTAAATGGCAATGTGGGACAGTTCAGTTAGATATGAATTTACCGGAACGTTTTGATTTGGCGTATATTGGAGAGGATGGAGAAAAACATCGTCCTATAATGTTGCATAGAGCTATGTTGGGTAGTATAGAACGTTTTATGGGAATATTACTAGAATCAACAGGTGGGGTTTTACCTTTGTGGTTGTCTCCAGAACCAGTTGTTGTAGCTCCTGTTTCTGAAAAGTTTAAAGATTATGCAAATGAAATAGTTGCGTCTTTACGTAAAGTAGGGGTTATGGCTAGAGCCGATTTGCGTGATGAAAAAGTTAATTACAAAATACGCGAATTATCATTAATGAAAACACCTATAATTGCTGTTGTTGGTGAAAAAGAACAAGAGCAGAATACTGTAACGTTGCGTTATTTTGGTAAAGAAAAACAGGAAACGAAATTTTTATCAGATTTTATAAAACAAATACAAGAATCTATAAAAATGCCGGATTAAAATATATTAAGTAATATATTGGCGATGCGCTAATATATTACTTAATAACATAAAAAAGAAGGAAAGAATGAAAAAATTTATTATTTTTGCTATTTTATTATCTGTTGTAGGTATTTTACAAGGTTGTACATGTAATTGTAGACAGGATCCAACACTAGAAGCAAATCGTTCGTTGGTTGTTCCTAAAAATTTTGGAAATATGCCTACTAAATAAAATTTAAATCCTTTTCTTGGTTGTAGCATTTTTTTATGATATAATAAGTTTAATTATAAGGAGGGGCTACTATGGAAGACCAAGTAGATGAAAATTTAGATTTATTAGATTTGGAAGAAAATAACAATGAAGTGGAATCTTTGCCTGAAGAGACTCCTTTTTCTTCGCCCCACCCAAAAAAGCCATGGTTATTATTAGGAGTTGGTGTAGCTATAGTTGTTTTGGCAACATATGTAATTGTTAAAACTATTAATAGCGATTCAGAAAATGTTGTTCATATTGATTTAGATGCGCCTGTTGATACACCAGTTGTAGCAGAACAAGATTTGTCTTCGGTAAAAGATTTAAGTGTACCTGTAAAACCTATCGAAGTTGATCAGAAAAAAGAAGAGAAAAAAATAGAACAAGAAACTTCTAGTGTGCCAGTACGTGTAATTCCAGACAGAAAAGAAGTAACATTTAATCCAAATAATGCAACCAAAACTGTGGCACAACCAATCAAAAAAGATGTTGTTAAACCACAGGTACAAAAGACAGCTGTTACCACCACAAGTAAAAGTTGGTATGTCCAATTTAGTTCACATAGTACGCGTGCTTTAGCTGAAGCGGCTGAAAAACAATTACGCAAAGGTCATAGTAGTCTTTTTGTAGATAAACAATTTGTTATATTGGCTGCTGTTTTACCTAATGGGCAAACGACTTACAGATTACGTGTTGCTTTTAATAATTCTGCAGAGGCGAATGGTTTTTGTCGTAACGCTAAATCAGATGGTTTAGATTGTTATGTAGCAAGATAATAAAAAAAAGGATAATGTTATGAGACCAGGTATATGGGAAATTTTATTAGTAATAGTTTTGATAATGATTCTTTTTGTACACAATAAGATTCCAGGGTTAATGAAAAATTTAGCTAATGGAATAACTATTTTTAAGAAAGAAATAAAAAACAATGAGAAACATCAAAATAAAACTGAAAATAAAAAAATAAAAAAAGTTTCTACTAAAAAGGTTGTTAAGAAATAATAAAACCGCCATAAGGCGGTTTTATTATTTACGTTTTTCATATTCTTCTTGTTCTTCTAATGTCATAGTAGCTAATGGACGGGCGAGCATTCTTTGAAGACCTATTTCTTCTCCAGAAATAACACTATATCCAAAAGTTCCGTTTTCCATACGTTCCAAAGCTGCTTTTATTTTTTGTAATAAATTAGCATTTCTTTCAGACATTCTCAAATTTCTTGTTAATTCCTGTTCCGCAGCAGCTTGATCTTGTTCGTCGCCAACACCCGCTGTTTCATTTTTTTCAGCAATACGTACATCGCTTAAAACAGAATCGGTATTATGCATAATTTCTTCTAATTGATTAGATAACATTTGATAGAAATACGCAAGCTGTTCAGGGCACATATATGGCTCTGATTTTTTAGGAGTGTATTTAGGTGATAATTCTATCTTTTTATAATTTTGTTTTAGCATTTTAATTTGCCTTTAATTCTTCAATCCATTGAGTTAAAGTATCTGCATCCATCAAACCCGTTCTTGCTTCTTTTAATTCTCCGTTTTTGAAAGCTAGTACACTTGGAATACTACGAATACCAAATTTAACAGGGGTGTGTTTGTTTATATCATCAATTTCAAATTTAACAAAATTAACATCTTGATACTCTGAAGACACAGTTTCAAAAATAGGGCCAAACATTTGACAAGGACCGCACCAAGAAGCCCAAAAATCCACTAATGTTAAACCATCAGAAACCATAGAATCGAAAGTTTCATCATTTGCATGTTTTAAAGCCATTTTTTTTCTCCTTGTATATTGATATTCTGAATGAGTTTATTATAATCATAAGAAAAAGCAAGGGTTTTCTATATGAAAGAAATCATATACATGGATGCAGCAGCTAGTTGGCAAAAACCACAATCTCTTATAGATGCAGAGGTCGATTTTTTAAAGAATTTTTATGCTAATTCTGGTAGAGGAATATGTGAGAGAGCTGGTTTTGTTGATTCTTTAATAGAAAAATCAAGATTGGTTGTTGCTGATTTTATAAAATCAAAACCTGATCAGATTATTTTTACATCTGGAACAACAGATTCTATGAATAGGGTGGTTGGCTTAATTCAAAATAGTTATACTAATATGTTAACTGTAGCTGTGTCAGATATAGATCATCATAGTGCACGTATGCCTTGGGAAAACCAACAACGTTTAAAAAAATGTAATATTGTAAAATCCGAATTAGATACAGATAATAATATAGATATAAATTTAATTCCTAAGGCGGATGTTTTTGTTATAACAGCTATGTCAAACGTTCTTGGAATAGCACAAGATGTAAGAAAGATAATAAAAAAAGCAAAAGAACAAAATCCAGATGTTATTACTATTGTAGATGCAGCTCAATATATTGTACATAATTCTATAGATGTTAAATCTTTTGATTGTGATTTCTTGTGTTTTTCTGGACATAAAATAGGAAGTGATACAGGGGTTGGAATATTGTATATCAAACAACCTGATAGGTGGTATCCGGATAAGTTTGGTGGTGGAATGATAAATAAAATTCAGAACGGAAAGGACTGGATTTTAAACAATTCTCCTAATAAATATGAAGCTGGAACGTTGCCTTTGACACAAATTATAGGTTTACCTTATGCAATAAAATATTGTGAAGATTGGAATAAAGGAGAAGAACTTATAAGATATATGAATAGCTCGTTATCCGAAACAACAAGTTCGAAATCTTCAGGCGCGGACGCAAGCCAAGCGCGAACGCGATCCGCCAGCAAGGCACCGCGATTATACGTCGGCAGGCAGACGGACAAAGTCACAGCCATGGCTTCCATCTCCTTTCGCGCTTGACGAAGCTGACGATCTCCGTCCATGAAACAAGCGGCGGAAACTCGGCGATGCGCCCCTCACGCGCGGCAAGCTCCAACTTCGAAAGTGTGCCGTCGATATCG
>JAKSTE010000025.1 GCA_024402735.1 Alphaproteobacteria bacterium | reverse complement strand
ATCCTTAGTGGGACATTTTTGCTTCTGTAAATACTACGTGTTTACGTAATTTTGGATCGTATTTACGCATTTTCATTTTACCTTGAGTATTTTCAGATTTTGTATTTTTTACAGTTGTATAATAATAACCAGTTTCTTTGTTTTCTAGTTTTATAACTTCTTTGCTACCTTTTTTAGATGCCATTTTCTATACCTTTTTATGTTACTGGGGTGTAGTTTATTTTAAAAAACATTGAAAATCAAGTGATTTTTATTTTTTATCCACTAATTGTTTTGGTGCGGACGGGGGGACTTGAACCCCCAAAGATTTCTCCACAGCATCCTTAGTGCTGTGCGTTTACCAATTTCGCCACGCCCGCTTTTACGCGAAACAGAATATTATAAAACTATTTTTTTTTCAAGATTTTTATGGTACAATATGGAATATATGTTGGAAGGATGTAATTATGAAAAATAAATTATTAGTTTTGAGTATTGCTGTTGCCTCTATGTTGTCATCAGGAGCTTATGCAGATGGAACTTATTACAACGGTAATATGTATAGCAGTCCACAACATAGAAATTCTAGATATGCATCCAGTCAACAAAGTTATTCTTCTAGATATGGACGTAATAATGTTGCTGGCCAAAATGTAAAAACTATAAAAAAACAGACCAGAACAGATTCTGAATCTTCTGTAAGAGATAATAAAAGATTTTCATTTGATTTAGGCTTTAATCACGAATTTGCTAATTGGAAATTTGATATGAATGAAGCTGGTTCTATACTTCATTATGATAATTTAAGATGGAATGTATTAGATGCAAAATTTGCATATAATTTTACGAATTCATTAAGGTTGAACGTTGGTGGTAGATATGGTTGGCAATTTGGTGAAACATCAATGATAGACGACGATATAACAAATGGTGGAATGTGGGATTTAGAGCCCGGAGATATAAGTTATGATTTTGGTGATGGAGTTCAAGCAGCTGGTACAGTTAGTCATGCTTTGTCTAGAGGAACAAGTAAAGATGGTACGCAGTTTGGTTTTAATGCAGACTTAGGGTATTCTTTTGGTAATAAATTAAAGATAACACCAGCTGTAGGTTATAGATATTTTAAATATAAATTATCAACAGAAAAGAATTATGGTGTTTTATTAGACACTGTTGCTAATGAGAATGGTGATTCTGTAGGTGTTGTTGATGGTACACAGGTTTTATACCCTTCTGCCGAAATGCTTGTAGGAAATCAATTAGGTGTTGATTTATACTCTGTTTATTATGAACAAGCAGATAAAACACATGAATATAATGTTTTGTGGCATGGACCATATGTGGCGATGGATGTAGATTATTTGATTAATAATAATAACTCTGTTAATTTGCGTGCTGAATTGGGGTTGCCTTTATACAAATCTGAAGCAGATCAACCATATAGAACAGATTTAGCTCATTCAAAAAGTTTTGAAGATAATGGAGATTTTGGTAAGGCTATTCATTTTGGTTTAGGTGCAAATTGGTTAACAGCATTAACAGATTCTTTATCTCTTAGTGTTGGTTTAACTTATGATTATTATAAAGTTAATGATGCTACAGCTAAGACTTATTTAAATGAAAATAGATATAATGAATTGTTAAGAGCTTATAATACTGAAGGATATACAGAAGAACAAATGTTGCTTGATAATCCTGAAGCTTATAGTTTAGCCCTTTCTTATGAAGCATGTAACGGTTGGACATGTGAAGTTAAAAACGAGATAAATTCCATATATAAGTCTATGGGAATTAGAGTGGGTCTTGAAGCTAAGTTTTAATAGATATGTTATTCAAATATAATTTTGTTCATGTTCTTTTGGTGTCAATGTTTTTATTGACACCTTTTATGGCTAATGCAAAAGAATATAAAGATACTGTGTATGTTACACATACAGCAGAAACTTCTGCTGATGCTAAAAATATAGCCATTGATGATGCTAGACGTCAAATTTTGTATAATATATTGTCCCAATATAGTAATCCGGAAGAGTTAAATATTTTATTACAAAATACCACGGATATGGAATTAACAAACTTCATATCATTTTCTAGTATCGCAAACGAACAATCTTCTAAAACAGTTTATTCTGCTAATGTAACGATGAGTATAGATAATGCTGTTGTAAAAAAATGGTTACAAGATCACGAAATAAACAATTGGCTACCTGTGGTTGATTCTATTGCGACTTTTACAACTGTTATGAATATCAATGGTGTTTCTGATTGGGTAGAAATAAAACAATTAACAAAAAAATATGATTTAAGCACAAAGAATATTGTTTCTAATCAGATTGTTACTGAAATACCTTCTGTATATAGATCTCAATTTACAGCTAGTGTAAGAGAAGCAGGATGGCATTATTCCGATAATAATGGTGTTTTGCATATATGGAAGTAATTTTATCGTTGTAAAAAATTTATAAATGTTGTATTCATAATTCCGTCAATATATGAAAGGGAAGAATTATGAAGAAGATATTTTTAACATCTTTGCTATGTGTTTTTAGTTTATGTGCTTTTGCAGAAGAATCTCCGAAAGAAACAAAATTTAATTTAAATGTTAGACGTGTGGGGTTGGATTTGGCAAAAACATCAGTAGAACATGCTGATGAGTATCAGAATTCTTCAGTTTCTGCTTTGAAAGCAACAAATCAAGAATTGGTAAAAGGTGTTTTTGATGTGGCTTTAGAATATGGTTTTGATAAATTTAGATGGGATAATTCTTTGTTTATGGAATATGGCAAAACAACTTTAAAACCATATAATGCTCCAGAAACAGTTGATGAAAATGCAGATAAAGTTTTATTTTCTTCGGATTTAGCGTATTCTTGTTGGGAGTTTGGTGGCTTAAAATTTGGACCTATATTTCGTGCACAATATGAAACAGAATTTGCTGGGGATCCTCGTAGAAATTTAGTACGTCCTAATTTAGGTTTGTCTTTATTTGATCATGATATTATTAAAAGTTTGTATGTAGTTGGTGTTTATGAATATGATTTTACATATTCTGAGGATAAAATAAGTAAAATGGCGGCTGAAGCTGGTTGGCGTTTAGAATATGAAATAAGAGATGGAATAAAATTCTCTACGGATGGTTATTATAGAGATTATTTATCTCATTCTGTATATGTTCCAGAAGATTTGGAGAAGGATTTTAGTGCGGTTGTACGTCTAGATACCAATATTTGGAATGGATTTACTTTAGGACCATATCTCAAATATAGAGCAGCGAAGTCACGTTCGGCAGAACATTATGGTACTAACACTTCAATAGGAATTTCATTTAGTTATATACATAATTTTTCTCTTTAAAATACAAAATCTGAAGAATTATTTATAACAACTGAATTTTTTGTAGAAAAAGCTTGCTTTTGAGGTTTTTTTCTAATAATATACCCAGCACATGCTTAGCATGAATAACACAGTCAAAGAGTTTTACTTCTGTCCAAGATATATCTTGGTTTTTTGGTGCTCATTGACGAGGATAACAACAGAAAAAAGGATAAAATCATGGCATTGCCAACATTTACTATGAAACAATTAATGGAAGCAGGTGTTCATTTTGGACATCATACACGTCGTTGGAACCCATTAATGACACCTTACGTTTATGGTGTAAAAGATAAAATACATATTATTAACTTAAATAAAACAGCACCTTTGTTATACCGTTCTTTGGTTGCTTTGGAAACAATAGCTGCAGCTGGTGGAAAGATTTTGTTTGTTGCAACAAAACATCAAGCAAAAGATATTGTTAAAGATGCAGCAGATCGTTGTGGACAATTCTATGTTAACAATCGTTGGTTAGGTGGTATGTTAACAAACTGGACTACAGTTTCTCAAAGTATCCGTCGTTTGAAAAAAATGGAATCTGATATTGAAAACGCAGATAAACTTGGTTTAACAAAGAAAGAAGTTGGTGTAATGAGCAAAGAAGTTGCTAAATTACGCGACATATTTGGTGGTATATTAGAAATGCATGGAACACCACAAGCAATGGTTGTTATTGATGTTCCACGTGAATTAAACGCAGTTCATGAAGCTAAAAATTTGGATATCCCAACAATAGCTATTTGTGATACAAATGCTAATCCAGAATTAGTTGATTACCCAGTACCAGGAAATGATGATGCATCACGTGCAATCCAATTATATTGTGACTTGTTTGTAGATGCTATTTTGTCTGGTATTGAAAAAAGATTAGGTGGTGCTGCTGGTAAAAAAGCAGAATCTGATATTGCTGAAGAAGCAGCAGAAGATTTGGAACACGATGTTAAAGTTAAAGAAGCTAAACAGAAATCTAAAACTTCTGAAGCTCGTGCAGAACGTCGTAGTAAATTAGCAGATAAAGCAGAATAATAACTTTTTAAAAGAAAGGAACAATAATGGCAGAAGTAACAGCAAATTTAATTCAAGAACTTCGTGCAAAAACATCTGCAGGTATGATGGATTGCAAAAAAGCATTAGTTGAAAATAATGGTGATATAGAAGCCGCTGCTGATTGGTTGCGTCAAAAAGGAATTGTTAAAGCCGCTTCCAAAGCTGGTCGTGTCGCTGCTTCCGGTTTGGTTACTGTTGTTAAAAATAACAACATGGGATGCGTTGTTGAATTAAACGCAGAAACAGATTTTGTTGCAAAGAACGAAAAGTTCCAAGCTTTGGTAGCTTCTGTTGCAAATAAAGCTTTGGAATTACAAGGTGATTTTGATGCAACAATGAATGCTGTAAAAGATGATATCGCAGCTACTATTTCTACAATTGGTGAAAACATGAGTTTACGCCGTATTGCTAAAGTTTCTGGTGATCATGTTTTTTCATATATTCACAATGCTTTAGTTCCAGGTATGGGCCAAATAGGTGTTGTTGTCGCTATTAATGGAGATGATCCAAAAATAGATGAAATAGGTAATAAGATAGCAATGCATATTGCTGCTAATAAACCAGAATTTATGACAATAGCAGATGTTGATCCTGTAGCTGTAGAACGCGAAAAGAAAGTGTTTATTGAATCTGGTGCTACAGCCGGTAAACCTGAAATGGTTGTAGAAAAAATGGTTCAAGGTCGTATTAATAAATACTACGGCGAATGTGTTTTAGAAGAACAACCTTTTGTTATGGATCCATCTAAAACAGTAAAACAAATTGTTGAAGAAGCTGGTGGTAAGATAGCTGGTTTTGCTTACTTCTTATTAGGTGAAGGTATTCAAAAACGTGAAGACAATCTTGCCGATGAAGTAGCAAAAATGTTAAATTAGTTTTTACTAATACACATACAACAAGGGAAGATTGTTTCTTCCCTTGTTTTTTTATATTGTATACAAAAACTAATATTGAAATTTGAGTGTTTTTTTTGTACAGTAAGAGCAAGGTGTTTTGAAAAAAGGTCTAAATAAAATGCAAAATAATTTATTTACAGAATTAGAAAAACGAGGCTTCATAAATCAATGTTCTAATATGGAAGCTGTAAAACAGTTATTAAATAATGAAAAAATAGCAGTTTATTTAGGTTCTGATCCAACAGCTGATTCTTTACATGTAGGACATTTGGTCCCTGTAATGATGATGCGTTGGTTACAAAAATATGGTCATAAACCAATTGCTTTAGTTGGTGGCGCAACCGGTAGAATAGGAGATCCATCTGGAAGAGATAGTGGTCGTCCTATAATGACAGAAGATACATTAGCAAAAAATATAACTGGTTTAAAAAAGTCTTTTTCTAAATTCTTTAGATTTGGTACCAATCCTTCAGATGCTATTATGGTGGATAATTATGATTGGATGAAAGAATATTCTCATTTAGATTTTTTAAGTAAATATGGAATGGATTTTACTGTTCCTCATATGTTATCCATGGAGAGTGTAAAAAAACGTTTAGAAAACGGAATGTCTTTCTTAGAATTTAATTATATGACATTCCAAGCAGTTGACTTTTTAACTTTATATAAAGAACATAATTGTATGTTACAGCTTTGTGGTGCAGACCAATGGGGTAACGCTATTATGGGAGTAGAATTGGTGCGCAAAAAGTGTGGAAAAGAAGTTTTTGTTTTGTCTACATCTTTAATAACAGATTCTAATGGTAATAAAATAGGTAAATCAGCAGGAAACGCTGTTTGGGTGAATGAAGATAAAACGACACCATATGAATATTATCAATATTTCCGTAATATATCAGATGATTTAGTCGATAAATTTTTGAAAATATTTACAGAAATTCCTTTAGAAGAGATAGAGCAATTGTCTTCATTACAAGGTTCAGAAATAAATGAAGCAAAAAAACGTTTGGCTTTTGCTGCCACAGAAATAGCTCATGGTACAGAAGCTGCGAAGTTAGCAGAAGAAGCTTCAAATGCTTTGTTTGCTGGAGGGTTAGATTCTTCTAATATACCAAGTGTAGAAATAGATAAATTTGATTCCATGCCTATATTGGATTTTCTAATAAATATTAAATTGTTTGATTCTAAGTCTGAAGCTCGCCGTATGGTAGAACAGGGTGGAATACAAATAGACGGACAAAAAATTATAGATAAAAATTTTGTAGTTAATTACGCAGAAAATATAATGGTACAACGCGGTAAAAAAATATTTTTAAAAGTTATTGTAAAATAACTTAAGTATTATCTGTGATTTTTTATTAGAACTGTTTAGCGCGATGTAGATTTGATGTTCCATCTATATAATCGTTCTGTCAGATTGTTAATTTTTGCACCGTGGTCACTTAAGATACGTATTTGGTCTTCGTTTTGTGTACAGTCTAAAGGTGTTTGTTCTAGGTTGTCTTTGACGTTGATGTGAGCACCGTACTTTAGTAAAACTTTTGTTATTTCAGGATTTTTTGTGCAATGTAATGGTGTTTGACCATATTGGTTTTTGATATTAACGTTAGCGCCTTTTTCTATTAATAATTTTGCTGTTTTTGCGAAATGTACAAAATGTAAAGGAGTGTTTTTTGAGTTGTCTTTTGCATTAACATCTGCACCGTGTGATATCAATAATTCAACAATGTCATTATTACAACAATAATCATTCATAACAGCTATATGTAAAGGAGCTAATCCTGTGCTGTCTTTAATTTTAACGTTAGCGCCTTTTTCTATTAATAATTTTGCAATTTGTGTGTCTCGAAATTGTAATAAAGCGTTAAATAAAGGGGTACTCATATCAGTATTGTTAACATCTGCACCATGTGTTATTAAAATTTTTGCTATTTTTACGTTTTCTGATATTTGACTAGGAAGACAAGATTTTAGTCTGCTAGTTACATAATTTAGAGGTGTTGAACCGTACATGTCTTTTGCATTAACATCGGCACCAGAGTTTATAAGTTCGATTGCACCTTCTGCTGTTTTTATTGTGAATAAATCTGCCATATAAATGTACCTAGTTGTCTATAATTATATATC
>JAKSTE010000024.1 GCA_024402735.1 Alphaproteobacteria bacterium | reverse complement strand
TTGGGGCTCCATATTTATCTAACACACCTTGCCAAAAAGCTAATATTTTTTTCTCTCTTTGGTTTGTAAACTTTTCTGATGTGCCGTCTACAGTATTAACATCATTTTTATATACAACTTTCCAAACTACATTATTAGTAGCGTTACTTGTAAAGAATACATCTATAGTTTCGCCGGTGTAATCACGTACTAGGTGAACTTCTGATACATATAGAAGACCACGATTTCTTGCTAAAGAATAAATACATTTATTTAAACTTTCAGGAACAAAAATATTGTTTTGACGACATTCGTAATCAAGATTGTATTTCCAATCTTTGTTCATAGTGTAGACAACACTATTTTTTTTACTTGGAGCATAAAGAGCAGAGCTATTAAAAAATAAATTTTGTATTTCTTCAAATGTCATTCCAAGCATTATGCCAGAAATATCAAATTTATCTACAGCTACAACTGTAGAATCTGCATTTAATTCAACTGATTCTAAATTAATATCTGAACCTTCATCATCGACAATTGCAAAATTATCAAAATCCATATCATCTGCAAAATCTTCAGCAATAGCATAATTACTTAATGCTGTATTGAAAATGCATATAAATATATAAAACAATATTTTTTTCATCATTGGCAACCGTTTTGATTTATACTTAATACTCTGAAGGTAAACAATCCAGCTGGATCATAACCTGATTTTAAATATTCCTTTATATTAATGTTTTCTTTAATACCAGGTTTAAAAACAGCTGTAACATAAACAATATTATGTTCTACTACAGGTTCAATAGCCATATTATTTGGTTTTAACCATGTTTGCAATTCATAATGTATTGCATAACAAATTTTTTGAAGCGAGCTATTATAATAATTATATCCATCAGGTAAATTTTGAGCGGCAATACTATTATTAGGAACTTTTACTATTCTAAGTACACCATCTTGAGACATTTTTTCAATATCTTTTGCTTCTGTTTTTTGCCATTGTTCAAAAACATCGGTACCATCATAGCTTAATCTCTTTAAAGAAATACGAGAAGAAACATTAGATTGATAAGGAATAACATAAAAATATTCATGAATATATTTTTTCAGTAATTTATCTCTTAATTCTGTTGCAGATATAGTATCTATAGATTGCATTTGACCAAGTCTATCACGTGGACTGTTGTCTGGTTGAAAAATATAAGTCAATATTTTGGAATTGTCATTCGCTTTGTAAATAGCACCAGTAATAACAATGGATGCAAAAGCTATCGTTATTAAAGCTAGACCGATGAAAAAATATATAAGTTTTCTCATAACGTTAGATTTATCCTATATGAACTAAATTTTTCAATATAATATCCCAATGTAGCAGGGTGCTTGTTCGTATCGCGTGCAACATCAATAAAAATTAAAACGTTGAAAGAATTGTTTATACTAGAATGTATTTCTGCATAGACTTGCCATATGCCATGATCTTCTGATGCATTGCTTGCTGTTATCAAAAGCTTTTTTAATTCCCAAGTTTCGTTTCCTTGTGCTAAACGTTCTTTATATTCAGGAACAATATTTTCTAAAAAATCTTTAAATACAGAATCACCGGACATACAATACATTAAACATTTTGAATTACTTGGATTAAGTTGGTTTGTTGCTTCACAATCTGTTTCATCACAAGTTTCCCAACGTTTATTGTTAACTGATTCATCAGATGAAATAGTAAACCAGTTAGTTACATAATCGTTAACTAGTTTTTCTTGTATAATTTGATATTGTTGTACTTTACTCGAGTTATCTTTATCTTGATATGCTATAACATTCCAATCATTTGTTAAAGGATCTGTAGCTACTATAAAAGGATAATTTTTTTTAACATGACAAACGGTTAATAAAATAACACATGCCGCTATTATTAGAAAAGAAACAACTGCTATCCAAATAGCCATAGTACGGGAGAGTGCTATACTTTTTCCCGCTGGAAAAGCTGGCGTTTCAAAATCGTTTGGATAATTCAATATGCTCCCCCAAATAGATCATTATGCATGATATACTAAGAAGCATGCACAAGGACTCAATTTTAATTCGTTATTGTCATATCCAATACTTACTGGTTCTTTATCATAAATTTGACCACAACCAGCAACACCTAGAGCAACAACTGCTAATGTGCATAATATCAATAACTTCTTCATATCTTTTTCTCCTTTCCTACATAAAAGTATAAGAAATACTTCTACTATACGTCAAGTTAAAACGATTTAGAACTGTGTTTCAAAAGATAACAAGAAACGTTGTTCTTTATCGTATTTATTTGTTCTTAATGGCCAACCCCAAGAGAAGTTCATAGGTCCCATAGGTGTGTTCCAATATATACCAACACCAACAGATGTACGTAAATCTTCATCAAGTTTATTATCCTTAGTTACACCATATGGGTTTGTATAAGTTTCTTCTGCCTTAGGAGGACGGCCTAATATACCATAATCGGCAAAAACGAATCCTTTTACTTGATATTCATCAGGTATGAAAATAGGGAAGTTCAATTGAGTAGAGCCATTTACTTTCCATAAACCACCTAAAGCATAATTTTGATGCCACCAATTTCTAGATCCAACACCTGCTACATCAAAACCACGCAAAGATTCACCACCTAAGAAGTAACGGTAAGGACGTTCTATATAGTCATCATCCCCAGTAGGTTGAATATAACCTAATTCCAAAGATGTCTTTATTTGCCATCTGTCATCTAAGAACTTTAACATAGCTGTAATATCAGCATTATAACGTACAAAAGTATCTGTACTACCGAAGCCTGTATAAGCAGCACCTATATTACCAACTACTCCTGTATGAGTGTTTTGTTGGAAATTAGTATTTAGGTTATAGTAACGTAAATTGGTGCCAAGAGTATATAAGTTAGCATGATGCCAGCCATTATATTGTAAGTCATAATTCTCATCGAAGTTAGCTGATAAACGTAATATCTGTGACCAGTGATCCGTTAATTTCCATCCTAGTCTACCTGCTAATGAGAAAGAATCACGATCATAACCATAACCACCTAATGAAGAATATTTATAACTTGTATACGAAACATCAAAACCACCAGACAGAGCTCTGTTAAACAAGTATGGTTCAGTAAAACTAAATATAGCTTGTTTCTGATACTGAGCTATAGAACCCTTTAACTGAACTATTTGGCCTCTACCCATAAAATTATTTTCTGTTATACCAGCATCAACCATAAATCCATTAATACTTGACCAACCTAAACCACCAGATAATTCTCCAGTAGGTTGTTCTTCAACTTTAACATCAAGATTAATCATATTAGTATCTGCTAATTTTGTAGGTACTATTTGAACGTCTTTAAAATAACGAGTTCTCATTAAATTCTGACGTCCTGTTTCTATTGTTTGTAATGAGAAAGGATCGCCTTCTCTCATAGGTAATAAGTTTTCTATAACGCTATCGAATGTTCTTACATTACCTAAAATATTGATACTGTTAATATATATACGATTAGTTTTTTCAATATCAAAAGTTATATCTACCGTCTTTGTGTTGTTGTGTTTATCTAATTGAGGATTAACGGATATAAAAGCATAACCATTATCAGCAACAGCACCGCGCAAAGCAGATATTGTTTCTTCAACTTCATCTATGTTATAAACGTCACCCTTTGTTAAAGTAATTACGTCATATAAATTTTTATCTTCAATATCTGGGAATGGATTTTTGATTTTTATATTACTAATTGTGTACTTGTCTCCTTCTTCCAAAATATATTTTACAGAGTAATACTGTCTATCATTAGTAAATACACCGGAAAAATCTTTCACTCTAAAATCTAAATAACCATTGCGTAAATAAAATTGATTCAACATCTGTTGGTCATATTGAATTCTATCTTCATCATATACATCAAATTGAGCTAATACTCCCCACCAAGCATGTTCTTTAGATAAAATTTCACCACGTAAAGTTCTATCGCTAAATTTGTTATTACCCTCAAATTCAATCTTCTCTATATAGGTAGGGTGACCTTCTGTTATTTCAAAAACAATATTTACTCTATTGTTTTCTAATTCTATTTTTTGTGGTTCTATTTTTGTGCCGAAAAAGCCTTTTCTTTGATATAAAACCAACATACGTTGTACGTCTGCACCGATTGTTGTTTTATCGTATGTAACTCTTTCTTTTGTTTTTATTTCCTTTTTTAAATCTTCTGTATCTATTTCGTCATTACCTTCTACGGTTACAATGTTAACGATAGGTGCCTCTGTTACAGCTATATTTAATACACTGTTATTTTGAGATACATTTACTGAAGAGAAATAGCCACTTGTTTGTAGTCTTTTTGCAACAATATTAACTGTTTCTGAATCAATGTTATCACCAATTTTTACATCTGATAGAATACGTATAGATTCATCATCCATACGTTGGTTTCCTGTTACATCTATTTTTGTTAAAGTTGCTGCGCCTGCATTCAAACAAGCACATGTAATAATACTAAAAGCAATAAATTTCTCTCTCATTTTAATTCAACCCCATGACTCTAGCAATATCATTCCACATTGTAAAAGCAAAAAGCAACATAATTAATACCCAACCACAAATTATAGAAATTTCCATGGCTTTTCCGCCAAGTTTTCTACGTATGATAGCTTCTATGATTAGTATTAATAAATATCCACCATCAAGAACAGGTAAAGGTAATAGGTTAATAATTGCTAAATTAACAGAGAGAAGGGCAATGATAGATAATAATGCAAAAAATCCCATTTCTAATGCCTGTCCGGAAATTTGAGCAATTGTTATGAAAGAGCCTAATTGTTTAGAAGATCTTTCTCCTGTTATAATTTGTTTTAAAACAATAACCAATGTTTTTGATTGATGATATGTTTCTCTTAAACCAGAATAAACACCACTAAAGAAACCCTTTTTCCTGAATTCTACCTTGCTACCATCTGCAATTAATCCCCATCTTTCTGCAGGTTCAAGGGATGTGTGGATAAGTTTTCCTTTTCTAGAAATTAAAACATCTGCATTGTGTTTTGATGCTAGTTCTTTTCCTATAATAAGTTCGCCCCAATTAGTAACTTTAGTGCTATCTATTTTTACAATTATATCTCCAGACTTTATGCCAGACTTAAATGCAACACTATCACGAATAACTTGACCTATAACAGGTAGTTGTACTGTTTTTGGTCTAAAGATAAAATCAGCAGAATATATACCCCAAGCTAAAACAAAATTCATAAACACACCAGCAGCGATTATAATAAATTGTTTCCATGCCGGTACTGATAAATAATGTCCAATTTTTTTTGCTTTAGGTAATTCTAGATATTTTTTACGGTTAAACATATCTTCTTGACCGTAAATAGAAACATATCCTCCTAAAGGAAGACAACATAATTTCCATGTTGTATTTTTTCTATCTTTCCATTTACATATTGCCGGACCAAAACCTATGGAAAAAGCATCAACCCTTACCTTTGCCCATCTGGCTGCTAAAAAATGTCCCGCTTCATGGATAAATACAACAACCCCCAAAACTATCAATAAAGCGATAATAGTGATAACAATATGCATAAGTTTTTTCCTTCCTTACTTATTTTTTTACATCAGTATAAACCATATCAAAGGTAGAATATAAATCCATCCATCAAATCTATCTAATAATCCACCATGGCCAGGTAATACATGACTAAAGTCTTTTATACCCAAATGACGTTTTACAGCACTGGCTGTTAAATCTCCATATTGAGACAATAAAGAAACACCAATACCAATCCATAATAATTCTGGTCTAAATACATCTGTTCCTAACAAGCCGTATAATACACACATAAGTGTTCCGCAAATAATACCACCTATTTGGCCGGACCATGTTTTGTGTTCTGATAATCTTTCCCACATTTTATCTCCGCCAAATATTTTTCCAGAAAGCCAAGCACCAATATCTGCTCCTGCAATAGTCATCAATAACAATAATATTATCCAAGGTCTAGCACCAACAACATAGAAAGACCAACATACTAAAATTAAAAGGATAGTAAATGCTATAAACAGGTATTTATTATCCAATAAAATTGCTTTATTGGTTTTTCTAAAATTATTCAATAATTCAGCAATCATTCCTAAACCGATTAAAACACCAACCCAACGGGTTAAGTGTAAACCATAATATTCACATATTGCTATTACACATACAACAGCCGCCATAACGGAGGCAGTGATAATTCTAGTTAATGTATTACTTTTCTTCATTTTTTACCTGCATAGTTTAATTTTTTTCCACCACCAAATCTACGGTCGCGTCTGGTGTATTCTTCTAAAATATGTTTCCATAATTTTTCTGATTTTATTAAATCAGGCCAGTGTTCTGGAACAAATAATAATTCTGCATAAGCTAATTTCCATAATAAGAAATTAGATATTCTGTTTTCATTACTTGTTCTAACCATCAAATCTATTGGTAATAAATCACCTGTATCTAAGAATGTTTCAAATGTATCTTTATCAACATGTTCGCCATTGTCTATTGCTTTATTTACAGCTCTTACGATCTCATCTTGACCACCATAATTTAAAGCAAAAACAACAGTTCCTTCGGTGTTTTCAGCGGATTCTTTTTCTAGTTTATCACAGATGTTTGCCAGTTTTTTAGGAAGTCTATCTCTAGATCCTATTACTTTATAACGCAAATTCTTTTCCAAAGCATTTTTTAAATTTTTCTTCATTTCTGTGTAAAAAAGTTCCATTAAAAAATCTATTTCTTCTTTAGAACGATTCCAGTTTTCTGTAGAAAATATAAAAAATGTTATTGTAGAAACACCTTTCTTCATAAACCAGTTAACAAGGTTTTCAAAGTTAGAAATTCCTGCTTTGTGTCCCATCAAAGGAGGTAAGCCACGTTTTTCTGCCCATCTACGATTACCATCACATATAAAAGCTATATGCTGAGGTATTTTTGTTGGTATGTTTTCTTTATGTTTGAACAAATGTAACATATTATTCTCTCTCTTATATGGACATAATATCAGCTTCTTTTTGCTTAGCTAAAGCATCAACTTCTGCAACACGACCATCAAAAACTTTTTGTAAATCTTCTTCATACTTATGTTGATCGTCTTCAGAAATTTCTTTATCTGTAACAGCTTTTTTTATTTTGTTCATAGCATCTTGTCGTATATTACGCATAGAAATTTTAGCTTCTTCAGCATATTTACCGGAAACTTTTGTTAGTTCACGACGACGTTCTTCTGTTAAAGGAGGTAGATTTAAGCGTATAACGCCACCAGCTGTCATAGGGTTTAAGCCTAAACCAGAATCACGAATCGCTTTTTCAACTACAGGTGCATTTGTTATGTCCCATACAGTTACTGATAATGTTTGGGTATCAGGAGTAGAAACAGTTGCTACTTGATTAAGTGGCATTTCAGATCCGTACACAGGTACTTTAACACCATCTAATAGGTGAACAGACGCTCTACCGGTACGTAAACCTGCAAATTCGTTTTGTAATACTTCTAATGTTTGGGCTGTTTTTTGTTCGACTTCTGATTTCAAAACGTTAAAATCCATATAATAACTCCTTGTATGTTTTTTTAGATTAGCAAATTGATTTGACTTTTGGCAAGAAGAAATATAGAATAATTCTGCCCAAGGGGTTGTAGCTCAGTTGGTAGAGCACTTGCATGGCATGCAAGGGGTCGTCAGTT
>JAKSTE010000023.1 GCA_024402735.1 Alphaproteobacteria bacterium | reverse complement strand
GGATGTAAGCATGCAGGACATACTTCTGGAGCTTCTGTACCAATATGCCAGTTACCACAATTAGTGCAACGCCACATAACTATTATATCTGATCTAAATATTGTACCGTTTTCTATAGCTTCTGCTAAAGCACGATAACGAGATTCATGATAACGTTCTGCGTATCCTATATTCTTTAGCACTTCAGCAATAGCTGTAAAACCTTCTTGTGCAGCAATTTGTGCAAATTTAGGATACATACTTGTATTTTCTTCATGTTCTCCATAAGCCGCTGCTTTTAAATTCTCTAAAGTTGTACCTATTTTTCCAGCAGGAAAAGCCGCTGTAATTTCAACTTCACCACCTTCTAAATATTTAAACAAACGGGAAGCATGCTCTTTTTCTTGTTCTGCTGTTTCTAAGAAAATTTTTGCAATTGCTTGATATCCATCCTTAGTAGCTTGTGAAGCAAAGAAAGTATAACGATTACGAGCTTGAGATTCACCAGCAAAAGCTGTTAATAGGTTTTTTTCTGTTTGGGTTCCTTTTAATGATACCATTTTACTTCTCCTTTATTTTCACCATTAAAGCTATCATAAAACCAGAAGTAACACAATGAAATTTATTCTTTATTACTAGGAATTATTGCAAATATATGCTTATAAACTTATTTGCCTGAATTTTTTTGTTTATTTTTACAAACCACATCATTAATAAGATTTTTATGCTCGTCATATAATTTCAAACCTAAAAACGCACGAGCTTTTTCTATTGTTTTTCCATATCCCCAATAAACGCCCAAATCTGTTTCATATTTAGCTACAATATAATCAATATCTTCAGAAATAAACGGTCCATAACAATTATATCCAACCAATTTAGCCGTCCAATATTCAAACAGTGTATTTTCCTCTCTATCCAATTTTTTAACTAACACCATATTTTGATCACGTACATGAGTAATGGTACAAGGAAAATCTACTTGAATACGCCAATAGCCCCCACAAAAAGCCAAATGTTTTATATCCAACTGTTCCAATGGCTGTTGTTTGTTATTATTATCTATGGCATATTCGTGCTTTGAACAAGCTTCTAACCACTTGTTCGCCTTCAATTTCACATCATTTTTATATTCATCATATGGATTCTGATGTATCACCGTTTTATTCCTCTTTTTTCCATATTTAATATTTGAGAACGAAAACGATCAAATATTTTAAGTTCTAAATTTTTGGTTGCTAACCCCATATCTTCACCCATAGCATAAAATGTTTTTGAAAAAGCTACATATGTATGCCCATTAGATTGTCTCAAAGGATCAAAGGCTAAAAAATAAGAGAAACACTCTTGTGGTACCGGCATATAATACACCCTACTTAATACCAAAACATAACTACCCATAAATATAAGAACAGGAATTAATTCGTTCTTATTTTTTATAGAAGTACGGTAATAAACACCCTCTGGAATCTTTTTAATACTATTCTCTAAAATTTTCTTAAGTTCTTCTGCCTTAGGATCTTTATTATTAATCCTATATGCAATTCTCACCATTTTTTTATAATCAAAATCTATAGGATTAAAATTTTTATCATATATCGCATCTACACATTCATCAAAATCTGTCAGAAAATTTACCATTATTTAAACTCTAACATTTGTTTTTCTATCGTGTTTATCATCTCTTCTATACCAAGATGTCCAGCGGCACTGATTTGTACAATTTGAGGCTTTTTCTTACGTCCAAAAGACTTTTTAAAAGCATCCATACGATCTTTCAAAACATCTGTATCTACAGCATCTATTTTATTTATAATTACTATCTCTGGTTTGTCTAACAATTTACCACCATAAGAATCCATTTCATGACGAATAGCTTTATATCTAGCACTCCAATCTTCTTCTGTACCATCTATAACATGCAAAATAAGCTTCGTACGTTCTGCATGTCCTAAGAATCTATCTCCTAATCCAACGCCGGTATGAGCCCCTTCTATTAAACCAGGTAAGTCAACCATTACAAATTCGCGTTTATGAGCGTACATAACACCTAGTTGTGGATTTAATGTTGTAAATGGATAATTGGCTATTTTAGGTCTAGCAGATGTAACTGTAGACAGCAATGTAGATTTACCTGCATTAGGGAACCCTATTAAACCGATGTCCGCTATTAATTTTAAACGTAATACAACTGTTCTTTCTTCACCTGGCAAACCATCATTAGCCTGACGAGGAGCTCTATTAGTTGGACTTTTAAAGTGCAAATTTCCCCAACCACCGTTTCCACCACGAACAGCTTTATATTCCATACCATCTGTATTTAAATCAGCATATTCTATTTCTTCATTTTCAGACAAAATTACTGTACCTGTAGGAACAGGTAAATACAAATCTTCTCCAGAATATCCTGTGCGCATTTTTCCCATACCATTTTGACCACGTTGCGCTACAAATTTTGTTTGGAATCTATAATCAATAAGTGTATTTACATTAGGAACTGCACGAAAAATAACATCTCCACCCTTTCCGCCATCTCCGCCATTCGGGCCACCGAATTCTATGTATTTTTCATGTCTAAAAGACGCGGCACCATTTCCGCCATCACCAGCTTTAATATAAATTTTAGCTCTATCTAAAAACTTCATTTTTTATTCCATATTGCCTATTATAAGCCTCATTATAACTTAAAAACTTGCAATTTCCAGCATGAATATTATAATAAATTTATCACGCAAGTGATGATGATTCTGAACTCGTTGCAGAATAGTCGTTTTGGACTGGGGGGCGGTACCCCACAGCTCCACCAATAAAAATACTTATGGGGCTGACATAGTTTCGACAGGCGCAATAAAAGCAAACCGATTGAATCCGACGTAGTGTCGTAAAAAACTAACTAAAAACTGAATGGCGATAGAATCGCTGCGAACGACAACGTTCGCCTTGCAATGGCTGCCTAACAATGGCTTGAAATATATTGGCAATTGTTAATATATTTCGTTTTAGCTTTTGCGGGGTTGCATGGTACCCGGCAACAGAAACCATGCGTTTATATGTAATAAAAAAGGAAACAAAATGTTTGGAAAAATTAAAAAAGTATTTTTTACAGGTATATTCGGAGTTTTATATATTTCTTATATAGCACAATTTGTATATGTTTTGGCATATATGCACGATTTAGAAAAACAAGTTATAGCATTGGCTTTATTAGCTGTTGAATGGTTAGCTTTGATTTCTGCTCGTTATTTATCAAAAAAATCTAGCAATAACGCCCAACAACATATGAATAATTTTGGACGTCGTCATTAATATATAAACGAACATTATAAAAGTCCACGTTTTGGGGATTTTTTAATACCTTGAAAAAAGAATAAAATATTCTATATTTATATTGCTATGAAAGAATATATTTTACCAGTTCGTGATTTAGTTGTACACCCAGGTTTAACTGTGCCAATTTTTGTGGACAGTCCTTTAGCTGTATCATGTATAAAAACAGCTACAAGCAAACAACAAAAAATCGTTTTATGCCCTCAGAAGAACTGGGGTACGCCATCAAAGGCAACAGACTTATATCCAATAGGAACCCTGGGCAATATAGCACAAGTATTAAACATGCCAGATGGGGCCATCCATGCTATAATCAAAACAACTGATGTAGTAGAACTATCAGATATATCGTGCACAAACAATATATTTACAGGTGATATAAAACCACTACCTATTTTAGATGATTCTACATTTGAGCAAACTATTGCATTACGCGACAAGGTTGCAGACACAATGGAATCTCTATCTTCTCATCACAAGTTTCAAACAGAAAAACTTCAAGCAATTATCAAAAATTACCCTATGCCAGCTTTTGTAGATTCTGTTATGCAAATGTCACATTTTGATACAGAAGCAGCTGTAAACGTATTAAAAATAAATAATTGGCGTGAAAAATTGATAGCTATTTTAGAGCAATTAACTCTGATAATAGAAACAGAAAAAATAGAAGATAATATTAGTTTACGTGTTAGAGACCAAATGGAAAAAGGTCAAAAACAAGCCATCTTACAAGAAAAAATGAAAGCAATTCAACGCGAAATGGGCGAAGATGGCGAAGAATCAGACGTTTTAAGTTTACGTTCTAAAATAGAAAAATCTGCTATGCCAAAAGAAGCCAAAGAAAAGGCTATGTCTGAATTGCGTCGCATGCGTGCTATGTCCCCTATGTCACAAGAAGGCGGACTATTAAAAACATATCTTGAAGAATTGCTAGCTATGCCTTGGAACAAAGCGGACAAAACGCCAATAGATCTAACTAAAGCAAAAGAAATATTAGATAGCGAACATTCTGGTATGCTCCCAGTAAAAGAAAGAATTCTTGAACATATAGCAGTTATGAAAAAAACCGGCAAAAACCGTGGTAGTATATTGTGTTTTGTTGGTGCTCCTGGGGTTGGGAAAACATCCCTTTGTAAATCGATAGCAACTGCACTAGGACGTAAATATTGTAGAATATCTCTTGGTGGTATATCAGACGAATCTCATTTTAGAGGACATCGTAAAACATATATTGGTGCGCAATGCGGTCGTATTATGGATGCATTAAAGCGTTGTAAAACAAATAATCCTGTAATAGTTTTGGATGAAATAGATAAAATGGGCAAAGACTGGAGAGGAGATCCAGAGTCTGCATTATTAGAAATACTAGATCCAGAACAAAATAAAAGTTTTAGAGATCATTATCTGGAGGTAGATTTTGATTTGTCTAACGTCTTGTTTATAGCTACAGCTAATTCTTTAAATATGTCTTCTGCCTTGAAAGACCGTATGGAAATAATAGAAATACCTGGCTATAATGAAGAAGATAAAGTTAAAATAACACGAGAACACTTGATAAAAAGAGCTGCCGAAGACAACGGATGGGCAGTTGATAAAATAACAATATCCGACGACTCTATCAAACATTTGATAAGAGAATACACATCTGAACAAGGTGTTCGTGAACTTCAAAGAGAAATATCCACCCTGCTTCGTCGTAAACTTTTAAAAGACAATGGAGAAGATGTAAAAACAGATTTTACAGAAGAATTAATAGACGATTTATTATCTGTCCATAAAAACGCAAATATTTCTTCTAAAATAGGTTTTGGTGCTCACGCATAAACTTATGTATAAGGATACAAAAAAAATGATTCTAATAATAAATACATCAGGTAGAGATATAGAGTTATTACTTGACGATAAACATATGCACGTAGAAGCAGAAAAACAATCTACTGCTCTTCCTACCGCCGTGAATGATTTTTTATCACAAAACAACGTATTAATGAAAGATTTAACAGCTATAGGTGTAGTTGTTGGTCCTGGTAGTTTTACAGGCATACGTATGGGTATCGCATACGCAAAAGGTTTAGGAATTGGTTTAAATATACCTGTTATACCTGTTAATATTTTTGAATTATATTTGTATGACACACCTGATGCATTTGTTGCTTTAGACTCTGGTCGTGGGGATTTTTTTGTAGCAGCAAAAGATTTACAACCATGCACTATGGAAATAGACCAAGTTGAAGTAGATCAAATGAAATACCCTCAAACTGTCGGGCATTTACCTTTTAATCTACACAATGCAAAATACATTGTCGAAAACAAAATAAAAGCTAATGATTTACAACCTGCTATTCCTATGTATTTAAGACCAAGTTATGCAGAAAAGTAAAAAGGATTTGATATGTTGACCCCTATTGAAAAAATAATTATCTATTACAACATAAAAAAGAATAAAAACGACGTTCAATACGAATGTTATCATGATATTGAAGAAACTATTCACGAAGTCAAAATACCTGCTATGCATTTGACAATAAGAAAAACTAGCAGTTTATATAACGGGAACCTTTTTTCACTTTCTTGTTTAAATGAAAATAACTTTACTGGATCACATTCGGAAACAATAGACAAGCACAACCAATCTTTTTTCGATAAAATATTTATATCCAAAATGTATTACAAAATGTTAAATTATTATACCGCAAAAAATTGCTTATCTCATAGCAACAAAACACGTCAAAAATAATGTTTGATGAAATAGCAAATCTTCATAAATTATGTTTTCCAAATAAGCCTTGGTCAGCACAAGATTTTTCTGATTTACAAAAATCAGGATGTGAAATTGTAGCATCACAAAACGGGTTTATTGTATGGAGAAAAACACTAGATGAAGCAGAAATAATTACCATTGGTGTTAACCCTACAGAAAGACGCCAAGGAATAGCCTCCGCTATGCTTTGTATTATTGAAAATACACTCAAAAAACAACAAGTTAAGAAAATATTCCTAGAAGTTTCTTCATCTAATATATCCGCTCAAAATTTGTATAAAAAAACAGGTTATAAACAGGTCGGAATTAGACCAAAATACTACGACGGAATAGACGCCATATTGATGTCTAAAGATTTATAAATCTGACTCTACAAAATCTAAAATTCTCTGATCAAAAATAATATCTTTTGTTACCAACGGTCTAACTAAAAACATATCAGAAGCTTGTTTTGTTCTAGATAAAGCAACATATGTTTGTCCATGTACAAAAGCACCTCTTCCCATATCTATAACGACCTTACCTAAAGTCTTTCCTTGAGCCTTATGAATAGTCATCGCATAGCCTAAATTCAAAGGAAACTGCTTATAACTACCCACTTCTTTCTCTATCAACCTATCGTTTTCATCTCTAGAGTATTCTATTTTTTGCCACTTTTCTGGCTTTACACTAACAACAACACCTCTATTGTCGTCTAGCAATCTAACTAGTATTTCATTTGTCTTTAATTCTTCTACAATCCCCATAGAACCATTATGCCATTTGTCGGAGTTTTTAACAAAAACCACTAAAGCATTTTGTTTTAAACACAGTTCTAAAGGTGCGGGAACTTCAGTCTCAGAAAACGTACCAGAAACAACTCCTTTATACATAATTACAGGCATTTTTATTTGCTCTAATTTTTCTGAATTTATACGTTCTGCAACCGCTCTAAAAGGGGTTATTATTACTGCATCTTTTGTATTTTGTTCATTGATATTACTACATTTATTAAAAAAACCAATTGAAGATAAATCGTTGTGTCTAAGCTTAATCAAACTATCTAAAAGCTCATTATCTTTTTTCCTATATACCATATCAAAATCATACTCTAAAAAATGTGCCCTTTTATAAACATTAGAATCAAAAAAGTATGCATTTTTATGTTCATAATTCTGTTCATAATATTGTTCTGCATCTGATGTTATTACAGGTGGTAATTGAAATAAATCACCTATAGCCACTACCTGTATTCCACCAAAAGGATTATTATTATGTCTGGCATTTCTAGCTAATATATCTATTGCGTCTAACAAATCTGGTGAAACCATAGATATTTCATCTATTACTATCACATCTGTTGCATTCAAAATATTACGTGGTTTTGCTTTTAATTTCAGCAATTCAGGCATAATAAAATCTCGTGGAGGTATTTGAAACAAAGAATGAATTGTTTGACCACCAACATTTAAGGCAGAAACAGCCGTGGGACAAGCACAAACAATTCTTTTAGAAGACGCTGATTTTAAATAGTTTATGAATGTAGATTTACCTGTACCAGCCTGCCCTAAAATCAAAACATTATTATGCGTCAATTCTATGGTATTAAACGCCTCTTTCTGTTTATCGTTCAAAATAGTTACTAATTCCGACATATTTGATATCTCTATCACAAACAACAAAACAAAGTCAAGATAACGTATTTTAATTATAATCAATAAAACACAATTTTTACTTGCAACCAAAAAATAAAGTATATATAATATCCTTCGCTGTGGGTTAGTAGCTCAGTTGGTTAGAGCGGAGCGCTCATAACGCTTTGGTCG
>JAKSTE010000022.1 GCA_024402735.1 Alphaproteobacteria bacterium | reverse complement strand
GTACGAGAGAATAGACATTATGCACATGATGTGTTTGCTGGTGCTGCCATTTCTGCTTTGTACACATGGGCGTTTGTAGACAGATATGATACTAATACATCTGTACAGGTTTCTGCAGATACTCATGGTGCAAAAGTTAACTTTAATATGAAGTTTTAAATATTTTTTATTAATGTTTTAGCAGAAGCTATAGATTCTGGAGTAATTGTAGCTCCACTGATTATTCTAGCTATTTCATTTATTCTGTCTTCTTCTGTGATTTCTTGAACGTTTGTGATAGTGCTATCTTTATCTGTATGTTTTGAAATTTTGAAATGTTTATCAGCGAAACCAGCCACTTGAGCAGAATGTGTTATAACTAATATTTGCCCTTCAGAGGCTAATTTATTCAGGCGTTGTCCAACAGCACTTGCTGTTGCTCCACTAATACCAGTATCTATTTCGTCAAAAACCAAAGATATGTTATCGTTAGTGTCGTTTAAAACAACTCTTAATGCCAACATAAGACGTGCTAATTCTCCTCCAGATGCAATTTTACTTAATTGTGCAAAAGGAGAACCTGGGTTAGTTCTGATTAAAAAACATATATTGTCTTGACCACAATATGTTGGTTTTTCTGTAGAAGATAATTGAACCTGAAAATCAGCTGTTTCTAATTTTAAATCAGGTAATTCTTTTAAAATATTTTCACGTAATTTTGAAGCAATAATTTGCCGTAAATTAGATAGTTGTGTTGCGTATTGTTTATATGTTAGTAAAGCTTCTGATTCTTGTTTTGTATATTTTTTTAATTCTGTATCGCTATTATTTATAATAGATAGTTGTTCTTCCATTTGTTTTAGTTTGTTTGGTAATTCATCAGAAGCAATTCTGTATTTACGTGCTAAACCTCTAATAGCAAACAACCTTTCTTCTATAGAATCTAATTCGTTTATATCTGTTTGTTCTGGAATAATACTCTGTGCAATATTAGATATTGTATCAGCAACATCATATAATTTAGAAATCTGATTCTCGTACACATTTTCTTTAGTTCTTTCTAAAATATGGGCTACAGAACAGATGTATTCATCTATTGTTTTACCGTTGATATTTAGTGCTTCTTGTGCGTCTTTTAATATGGCCGAGTTTTTTTCAATATTCATCAGTAGAGTTCTGCGGTCATTTAGAATATCTTCTTCTCCTATCTGTGGATTAATTTTACGTAATTCTGTTACAGAATGTTCTAAAAATTCTTTTTCTAATTCCGATTTTTCTAAAACATTTTGTAAATCTATTAATTTTTTATGAACTTCAGAGTAGTTGGAATAAGCGTTTCGTACATTGTGTAATATTGTTGCATATTCTGTGCTAATTTTAGATGCATAATTATCAAAATATTGAATATGAGTTATGTCATCTAATAGAGAATTGGTTTCAAATTGGCTGTGTACTTCAACTAATTTTGTGCCAACTTCTTTAAGAACTTTTATAGAAACCGGAGTATCATTTATCCAAGCTTTACTTTTACCGTCTGTTTGTAAAGTTCTACGAAGAATAAGATTTCCATCAGAAGTATCTATATCGTTTTCTTCTAATAATTGTTTGCATTCTTTATTAAAAGAATTAAAAGTTGCGGCGACTGAAGCTTTATCACACCCTGATCTGATAAGAGAAATGTCTGAACGTGCGCCTATAGCTAAACCCAGTGCGTCTAATAAAATACTTTTTCCTGCCCCTGTTTCGCCTGTAATAACATTTAGACCTGTACTAAATTGAATGTTTAGTTTTTCTATTAAAACTATATTAAAAACATCTAAACTAACTAACATGATGTAAATTATAGTAAATAAAACTTATACGATTCAAGCTGTTTTATAAAATGTAGTATCGTTTGTAATTACTATTTTTGAATCATTATTGCTGCTTGTTTTGTAATTGGTGAATGTTTTTTGTAGTTGTGTGTACCAAGAGTTTTCTTGTATAGGGTTGGTTTCGCAACCGTATATATATAATCTGTCTCTGGCTCTAGTCATAGCGACATATAACAGTCTATAATACTCTTCGTATAACATGGTTTGTGCGCTTTGCTTTATTTTGTCGATAGCATGTGTTTTAGGTTGATTTTCTAACCAAACCCATGTTTTGTAATAAGAGCTCTTTTGGATATTTAATGTGGCTATAGGAGTTTGTTTTGGTGTGCTGACAGTGTCGATTAAAAACACAACTTTAGAATCTAATCCTTTGCTTCCGTGTACGGTCATAATTCTAACACCGTCAGACGAATTCATGTCTCTTTTTATTTCATTGTCTCCAAGAACAAACCATTTTATAAACTGTTTTAATGTACCTGATTGAGACCTTTCGTAATTTAAACAAATATTTAAAAATTCTTCTAGTGGGTCTATTATTTGTTTCCCTAAAGCGGAAATTATACTTTTTCTATTGTTATTTTTATTTAAAATATAATTATAAAATGAAAATGCATTGAGTTTTTTATATTTCTCTAATGTTTCGATAATGTCCTTATAAATATGGTTGTATTTAACAGATAGAATTTCCAATATAGTTTCGTTGTTTTGTGTTTGATTTTTTATGTTACATAATTCAAAAACATCTCGTTCTTTCAATCTATAAAAAGGACTTTTTAAAATACAACATAGCATATAATCATCGGCAGGATTTATACAAAACCTAATGATGTTTAACATGTCTTTTATAACAGGATAATCTGGTAGTGTTATTCTATCATTACCTGCTATTGGCACATTCATTCGTTTTAATTCAGACGTTAAAGGAACAACAAAAGGTTTTCTGTTTTGAACTAAAACCATAATATCTTTTGCTTGATACCCCTCTTCGTTTATAAGCTGTTTTATCTTTGTTGCTATATCATAAGAATATTGTTTTATTCTAGAAGTATATTCTTTTTCATTCGACAATAATGGATACATTTCTACTAAACCATCATCTTGTAGTCTAGAACATTTGTGTTGTATGTTTTTGTAATACTCGTTATTAACACATGTGATGTTTTTGAAAAAATAATCTACTGTATTTAATATAGCTTTTGTAGATCTGTAATTAAAATTCAAAGATACCGTGTTTATTTTATAACTATTGTTATTAATATTGTTTTCTATTTCTTCTTTGCTAAAAACGAAAGCAGACGGGTCTGCCCCTTGAAAACCATAAATAGATTGTTTTATATCACCTACAACGAACATGGATCTGTTGTTTATATAATCTGTACCGTCTGTAAAAAAGTCGCCAGCTATCATTTTTATAATATCCCACTGTTGTGGACTTGTGTCTTGGGCTTCGTCTACAAGAATATGATCTAGTCTAGTGTCTAATTGTTTTAATACCCATCCCATAACATCTGGCTTAGAAAACAAATGCTGTGTATATAATATTAAATCATCATAATCTAAAACGTTTTGTTCTTGTTTAATTTCTTTATAAGTGTTGGCAAAACAAAGTGACAAATCAAACAAAGCCATTGTGTTATCAAATATCTGTGTGTTTAAAAGGTTTTGTTGAATCGTAAATACTCTATTTTGTTCTTCGATGCAGTATTCTTTTTTGGATACATTAATTATAGGTTCGTTATCTGCGGTTAAATACGCGTTCTTATATACACTAAAATCTATAGTGTTATCAATGTATTGTTTTGTTGCGTTGATAATATTTTCCAGATATTTAGGCGCTGTTTTTTTGCTGTTAAGTATATCTTCATTTGCAAAATTTATAATGGTTTTTAATTTATTAATATCTTTGTCTATATGAATGTCGTTCACAAGATGTAGTGTTGTTTTTAATTGTTTAACAAAATAGTTTTTATATTGTTGAATATCAGATATTTGAAAAAATTGTTTATATTGTCCTGTTAAAATTTGTAACAATCTGTCTAGGTAATGTTCTGAAGAAGTTTCTACTATTTTAGAAAACGCATTCATAATATCTTGATGAAGTTCGTCTTTTTTATATGATTTAAAAATCATTCTATTTAATGTTTCTTGTAATAATAAACGTTGTGCAGAATCAGAAACCAAAGACCAAGTTGAATTAATTCCTGCTTCAACAGGGAATTTTCTTAAAATTTCTTCACAAAAACCATGAATGGTTTTTATTTTTAACATTTCAGAATTATCGATATAGAAGAAAAACACTTTTCTTGCATATTGTATATCCTCAGCGGTTATTTCTTGGTCGGAAATAGCTTCGGATAATAATAGTTTTAATTCTGAATCAGACAAACTAGCCCATTGAGATAAGGCTTTTAAAACACGGTTTTTCATTTCGCATGCAGCCGCGTTCGTATAAGTTAAACAGAGAATACCGTAATTTTTTTTGTGACTTTTTAGTCTGTTTCTAAACAGTATACGCAACAACCTTCTTACTAAAACAGCTGTTTTTCCCGTTCCAGCATTAGCTTGGACCCAAACGTTGTTTAAAGGGTTTGCTGCATCATTTTGTTCTTTAGAAAAATTATCAAGTTTTAGCATTTATACTCTTGCTTTATGCTGAATATTCTAGTATAAGTTCTATTGAACTGCAAGGATGTTATTTGTTATAGGGAGACTAGAAAATGATTTACGTTTTTTGGATTTTATGTGGGTTATTAACTGTTGCTTTGCTTGTTTCCTTTTCTATATCTTATAAATCTCAAAAAATAATGCGTTCTTTAGTACAATTTGTTACAAATCCAGACCGTACAAAGATACAGGACGCATCTAATATATTTAAAACATTATTAAATGGGGAAACAGAAAAGATATCTGGTTTGTTTGCAGATATTGATAAAAATTTAGTACAACAAATAAAAAATGCAGAAATTTTAAAAGAACAACTTTCTGTAAAAAACGAAGAGTTAGTTAATCTTGCTGACGATGCCACAAGAAAAGTTACAAATATGTCTCAGCGATTAGAAAACACAGTAGACGGCTTAAAATCAATAGTAGAATCGGATAAATGGCAGCAAATACAAACATCTACAGATGGTTTTTCTAATGCTTTAGAAGACAAATTAACTAAAATAGATTCTACAGTAACAACAACCACAGAAAACTATAATAAAATACAAGATCAGATAACTAATAGTTTAGAAATAGAAAAACAGATTTCAGATCAATTAACAAAGACTTTTGAAAACAATACCTCAAATATGCAAAAAATTACTTCTGATGCAGAGATTATGCAACAACAGCTCACAGATCTATCTACCAGCGCTCCAAATAAGATCAACACTAGTAAACAACCATCAGAAGAGTATGATTCCACGATGCATAATAATGATAAATTATTAAATGACTATTTAACAAATTTAACAGATTTCTCAAAACGTTCTGAGAAAGAATTTACTAAACAACTTAATTCTTTAACAGAAACAGCTAATATTGTTGGGGCTCGTGTACGTTTGGCTGAAACATCTATAGAAAAACAGGTCAATAAACTTGAACAAGCGGTAGAATCATTAAACACTTCTGCTACAGATACAGAATCAGCAGTTAAGAATGTTACAAATGATTTATCTGTATTAACAAATAAATTTAACGGAGAAATTCATGATTTTTCTACAGGTGTAGTTTCTGAATTAAAAACCGTTTCAGGTGTAGCGAATTCTACATTAGAAAACACTAAAACAGCCGCTAATGCCTTCTCTGATTCTGTAAAAAATATGGCTGTAGGCGTAAGAGAAACTCTAATAAAAATGAATGAAGCTCATCAACAATTATCAGGACAGTCTGAAGGTTTGATAAGAATGTCTAATGAGACCACTCAGCAGTTACAACCTTTATCAGAATTAATAGAGAAATATTATACTGCCTTACCAGATTTATCAAAAGGTTCGAAAGAGATAAGTGATACTTTAGATAGTATTGTTAATTCTATGGTAGAAAAAATTAATATTATGAAATCTACAATAGCAGAATCTTTGGGCTCTATTTCAGAATCTTCTGATAAATTAGGAGATTTATCAAGTCAATCTAGACAACAAATGATTGATTTGATGTCAGATTATACAAAAGCAGTAGATGTAATGCAGAACTTAAACAAACAAATGGTTATAGCCAGAGCCTCAGCACCTATGGAAGCTATTAAAACAACACCTATAGAATCTTTTAAACAGATTAGTAAGGAAGATTTTAATAGACAGTCTAAAACTATGTTAAACAAATTACATGAACAATCAGTAGATTTAACAAGAAGTATGGGAGCAGATATTCCGGAAGTAGTAACAAAGAAATATAACAATGGAGACGAAACCATATTTTCTAAATGGTTAGCCAAGATACTTACGGCAGCAGACAAAAAGAAAATAAGAGAATTAATAAAAACAGATTCTGTTTTTCGTTCCCAGGTTGTTCAGTTTGTTCATAGTTTTGAAAAAATATTGACTCTAGCTAAGCAAACTACTAACTCCGAAGTAATTATCGCTACTCTATCAAAAAGCGATCTAGGACGTATTTATAACTCATTAAACACATATATTTAATATTACTTTATATTTTGTTGTAGAGATTGTATATGTTTTAATAATTTAGGGCTTATTAAATTTTGTGTAGCTATGTTCAAATAATCTACATCAAGCCCCTCTTTTACAAAATCACAAGGATTACATGTGTTTTTTGTTCTAACTGCTATATCATTAGGCATATTTGCCCTCTTTTTAGCTGTATCTAAATTATCGTTCTCCTGAGGAATAAAATAAGCTATTTTAAAAGTATATAATCTATCTAAATTATGTAGACGAAACCAATCTATCATTTGTCTAACATATTTAGGTTGAATAACATCGTAAGTTAGATTTAATCCTATATGTTCTTTTATTTCTTGTTCTGTAACACCGTATAACCATTTAGGTTGACCTTTTTTCCAAAAGGCTTCATTTACAAATAATTTTGTTGCTAATTCATAATGTTCAAATTCGTCTTCTGTACAAAAATAATATGGATTACCTTGAGATTCGCCCTCTCTCATTGGACGAGTAGTAACAGATTTTAAATTATAAAACAAACCTTTAGGTAAAGTATTTTTTATAAAATACGTTTTTCCCGTTCCTGATATCCCTGTACAAAAAAGCAAAGTGTTCTTTTTCATTTTTGTTTAAATAAACCCCGCAATAAAGCGGGGATATTTTATTCCTCTAAGAAACTACGTAATTTGCGTGCACGTGTTGGGTGTTTTAATTTATTTAAAGCTTTTTGTTCAATCTGTCTTATACGTTCACGTGTTACACCAATGTATTCTCCAACCTCTTCTAGAGTACTTGTTTTGTTTGTGCTCATACCAAAGCGTTGACGAATAACAGTTTCTTCTTTAGGATCTAACTCAGATAAGATTTCCGTAACTATTTTACGCAAATTCTTTTGGGCAGCAGAAGTAAAAGGATTCTTTGCTGTTTCATCGGCAATAATTTCTATTCTTGAGCTGTCGTCTTCTGTTCCTACAGGAGCCTCCAAAGAAATTGGTTTTAAATTAACTTTCATTGCCTTATGAATCTTATCTACAGGCAAATAAATAATTTTAGACAATTCTTCTGCTGTAGGTTGTCTACCATACTTATGCATAAATTGTCTTGAAGCACGTTGTATCTTGTGAATATTATCGATCATATGAACAGGAATTCTAATAGTACGAGCTTGGTCCGCTATACTACGAGAAATACCTTGTTGTATCCAATTGGTTGCGTAAGTAGAAAATTTATTACCTAATCTATAATCAAACTTATCAACTGCTTTCATCAAACCGATATTACCATCCTGAACCAAATCAGAGAAGTCTAATCCTAGTCCTCTGTTACTTGATTTTTTAGCAAACTTTATAACCAAACGTAAATTTGCTTCTATCATTTCTCTTTTGGCTTTTGCGGCTTCACTTTGACCTCTACGAACCAATTCTACTACTTTTTTATATTCAAAAGTTGGTTGACCTGTCTGTTCTGCTATATTTCTAATATCGTCTTGAATTTTAAGTACTTCTTGAGCGTGTTTAGTAGCAAAGTTTTGCCAAGCTGTATTTTTGCTTTTTGCTAATTTCTTTTAA
>JAKSTE010000021.1 GCA_024402735.1 Alphaproteobacteria bacterium | reverse complement strand
CAGTTATATCTTTCGCAAATCAAAAAGGTGGAGTAGGAAAAACAACTACGGCAATAAACCTTGCGACCTCATTAGCTACAATAAAAAAAAGAGTACTATTAATAGATCTTGACCCTCAAGGAAACGCCGGTACAGGTTTAGGTTTTGTTAGAACAAATCACAAACAAAGCGTATATGGCGTTTTAATGGGCACAACAAATATAACCGATAATATTTTATCTACTAGTGTTCCAAACATGCATATATTACCAGCTTCAGCTTCTTTGGCAGGCGCAGATTTAGACATGCTAGATCTTGAAAACAAAGAATATAAGCTAAAAGAAGCTTTAGATACTATAGATAAAAACTACGATTTTATATTGATAGATTGTCCACCTGCTCTTGGAATGTTAACAGTAAATGCCCTAACAGCATCTAACTATGTAATAATACCTTTACAGTGTGAATTTTTTGCTTTAGAAGGCGTACAACAATTATTGTCCACAATTTCTGCTGTAAAACAAAAATGGAATTCAAATTTAGAAATTCTAGGAATGTTACTAACTATGTACGACAAAAAACTAGGATTAACACACGCAGTAGAAGAAGATGTTAGAAAAACATTCGGAAACAAAGTATTTAAAACAATTGTTCCTAGAAACGTACGAGTATCCGAAGCACCAAGTCATGGCAAACCAGCTTTGTTTTACGATTTTAAATCAACTGGTGCACAAGCATATTTACGCGTAGCAACAGAAGTTGTAACTATATTAGAACAAAAAGGAATCAAATAATGGTATCTAAATTTCTAGGCAAAGGATTAGCCGAAATAAATGAAGAAATGGGAAACATTCCTGATATTTCTGTTTTAACAGGCGCGGAACGCGTCGTCGTAAAACCAATTCAAACATCTCAAATACACCCAAACCCAGATCAACCACGTCACACTTTTACAACAAAAGAATTAGAAGATTTATCTAATTCAATAAAAGAGAAAGGTGTCTTAGTACCAATTATTGTCCGTCCTGTAAAAAACAAATCCTATCTTTATGAAATAGTTGCAGGCGAACGTAGATGGCGTGCCGCACAACAGGCCGGTTTAACAGAAATACCAACCATAGTAAAAACTATGGATGATAAAAACATGATGGAAATAGCTCTTATAGAAAATGTACAAAGAGAAAATCTAAATCCAATAGAAGAAGCAGCAGGGTATGCAAATTTAATAAACAATTATCAATACTCTATTCAAGACGTATCTAAAATGATAGGTAAATCAGAAAGCTATATCAGAAATTTCTTAAGAATAAACGAATTACCATCAAACATAAAAGAAATGGTTATAAACGGCAAAATATCTGCCTCTCATGCAAGAACCATAGCTGTTGCAGAAAACCCTGAACAAATAGCAAAAAATATTATAGAAAATAGAATTTCTGTATCAGAAACACAAAAAATGGTTCAAAACGCAAAAAGATCCACATCAAAAAGAGATTTTAATAAAAAAACATTAGATATAGAATATATTTCTAAATTAGAAAAAAAATTAAAGAATTATTTTAATTTACCCGTAAAAATAAAAGAAAGACGCGGGGGGGCAGGGGATTTTATTATATCTTTTGCAAACCGTATTCAAATGGATAATTTTATTAAAAATATTATTAATAAAAAACAATAAAAAATACCGGTAAACACCGGTATTTTTTTTATCAACATAAACTTTATTTTACAGTTGTTGTTGCATTACGGTTTAATTTCCATACTTTTTCACCAGTACCTTGTGCTAAAGGACGTTCTTTACCATAAGATATAGTTGAAATACGTTTAGAACTTATACCATCTTTAACTAATACAGATTTAGCAGCATTTGCACGACGTGCACCTAAAGCTAAATTATATTCTGTAGAACCACGTTCGTCGCAATTACCAGCTATTTGGATCTTTGTGCCTTCATGATGTTTCATGTACAAAGATTGACCTAACAAACTGTTTTTTGCATCTTTTGTGATTTCAGAAGAATTAAAACCAAAGAATACACGTTGATTATTTAAATCAGCAGGTTCGACTATACTTGAACAGCAAGCAGCTAAAAGTCCAGCCATACCAGCCAACATAACAAAGTTTTTTATTTTCATGAAAATACTCCCTTGAGTTTTTGTTATTCGTGTTATATTGTATAGCACTGAAGCCAAAAAATCAAGGAAAAACAAATGGATCATAGCTTTTTAAAAGATTTAGATATGGCAGGGGTTTGTTGGGAACTAGACGAAAACATACAAAAACAGTCTCAACAAAACGATATTATCCAACACAAACACAATTTAAACAAAATATCATCTCCTGTTATTGTACCGGCCTCAGCACCAATAACACTAGAAGTTGTTAAATCTATGGCGAATCGACCAACAGATACAAAAGCTATGTTGCGTATGATATATGAATTCAATCATCCATTGAGAAGTGGCGTTACAAATGTAGTTGGCCCAAATTTTGCAAACGCCTCTAATGGATTAATGATCATAACAGATATGCCAAGTTCAGAAGACGATTTGTCTGGAAAAATTTTATCTGGTGAAGCGGGTGATTTAATGGATAAAATATTGGCCGCAATAGGGATGTCTAGAAACACAGTTTCTATAGTTCCTTTAATTTTTTGGCATACTCCAGGGAACAGAACACCATCTAGAGAAGAACTAGATCTTACCAGACCTTTTATAAACAGAATTATAGAGATGGAAAAACCAAAAATAATTCTTACATTAGGATCTTTAGCCGCCAAGGAAGTGGCCGACATAAATATAGCAAAAAAACACGGCATTCAAACAACTCTAGAAAACGGAATAATAGTTATCCCTGTTTACCATCCAAATTATTTATTATTGAAACCTAGCGCAAAAAAAGACGTTTGGACAATATTACAAAATGTACAAAATTTGTTGAAAAACTCATAAAAATATTCAATAATTCTCCCATCTTATACTAAAGGAGCACTAAAATTAAAACATCTTTTAATAACGACAAGGCTAAAGATAATGGCCCACGTATAAACAATAAAATATTTGCAAAAACCGTACAAGTTATTAGTCAAGACGGTCAAAATTTAGGGACTATGAATTTTTCTGAAGCCTTAAATATGGCTAGCGATGCAGGATTAGATTTAGTGGAAATAAACGCATCTGCTTCTCCTGTGTTGGTAAAAATTATGGATTACGGAAAATATAAGTATGAACAAAAAAAACGTGCAAACGAAGCTCGTAAAAAACAAAAAGTAATCGAAATAAAAGATGTTTGGGTAAAACCTTTTATAGAAGATAACGATTTAAATATCAAATTAAAGAAAGTATTTGAATTTTTAGGTGAAGGCAACAAAGTAAAAATATCTATCATGACAAAAGGCTCAAAAAGAGTTCTTGCAAGAGGTAGAGATGCTATTCCTCAATTGTTTGCTCATATAGTAGAAATGATAGGTGACAAAGGTGTGCTTGAATCTAAATCCAAACCAGACGAAAGAACAAAATCAATATTGATTTCTCCTGCTAAACAACAATAAACAGAGGGTATCATGATTACTTATAATCCAATCACCGGTATGACAATAGAAGAAGCTTTTGTAAAAGCATGTAACGAAGCAAAAACAAAAAATGATTTAGTACATGTTATTATCAATGATTTTCATTTTTTTCTTACACCAAAGGCAGAATCATCTAAATATATTAAATTGTACAGAAAACATCTTGAACAGAAATATAAACATATAAGTCAAAAAGTTAGATAAAGGATAATACTATGTGTATGCCTCATTATTTGGTTGGAAAAGAACATTTTTATGAAAATGATGATTATGTAGAAGATTATCCATGTGAAAGTCATCATCCAGAATGGTGTAAATATTGTATGCATTATGGAACAACAGATAGATATAATGCTTGTGCTGAAGGTCCTACTATACAAATATTTTCTTATGGCCCAGCAACTGTTTCTCTTTCTGGTCATTGTAATAAATTTGCATGGGCAGCAAATCAAGGTGGCGAATATCCAAACCCATCTAAAATTAAGAGATTTTTATTGAGCATAGATGGTTTCAAATATGCTTGTGACAACCAAAGATAAAAATATCTACAAGTAGCATATAATGTCCTAGTTTTTGTTGCAAATACGATTTTATTTTTGTATCTTTAAATCGTTACAAAAGGACATTGTTATGGAAGAAAACAAACCTTCTTTCGAAGAAGCTTATAAACAATTAACAGAAATTGTTCAAAAAATGGAATCAGGAGAAATGCCTTTATCTGATTCTATTGCAGCATATGAACAAGGTGTAAAATTAAAAGCCTACTGCGAACAATTATTAAAAGAAGCTGAATTAAAAATAGAAACATTAAAAGTATCTTCTGCTGATTAATATGCCTGAAAAAAACAAACTTTCACCGGTTATGCAACAATACATTAATCTGAAATCTGAAAATCCAGATGCTTTGTTAATGTTTCGTCTCGGTGACTTTTATGAAGCATTCTTTGAAGATGCTAAAATAGTTAGTTCAACATTAAATTTAGTATTAACCCATAGAGGAACAGACTCCGATGGTGAAGATGTACCAATGTGTGGCATACCATGGCATGCAGCAGATAATTATTTTGGAAGACTTGTAAAAGCTGGATTTAGTGTAGCATTGGTTGAACAAATGGAAACACCGGCAGAAGCAAAACAACGTGGTCATAAATTTATAGAAAGAAAAATTGTTCGTGTATTAACTCCAGGAACATTAACAGATGAAAACTTATTAGTTCCTACTAATTCTAATTTCTTAATTTCTGTTTTTCCATTATCAGCAAACTCATTTGATATTGCCGGATGCGATATATCTACTGGTGAATTATTTATAGGAACATCTAATAGTATTATAGATGATATGACTAGAATTAATCCTGCAGAAATAATCTATCCAGAAAAATACGCAGAACAACCAATAATAAAAAAATTAAGAACAATTTATAAAACAACACCTGTATACGAAAGATTGTATATTCGATCAGATATAAATCAAATCGTTTTAAAAACATTTAATAATTACACACAAAATAATTCTGATATTTCTGCGTTAACAATATTAGCCGGATATTTATTTAACACCCAAAGAGGAACAAATATAAACTTCAGAGCACCATATATATTTAAATCCGGAAAACAATTAATCATAGATTCTGCTACATGGAAAAGTTTAGAAATAGACCATCCACTAAACGATGGTGGATGTTGTTTATTAGACGTAATAGACAAAACCAAAACTGCTGCAGGGGCTCGTAAATTACGGTCTTATTTAAGAACAATACCTTCTGATAAAGATTTGATTATCTCCAGACAAAATCATATATCACATTTGTTATCTTCAAAAGGGCTATTAACAGAAGTAGAATCTATTTTATCTAATGTTCCAGATATAGACAGGTCTTTATCACGTTTGTTATCCGGACGCGGAACCCCAAGAGATTTAAAATGTGTTTCTGATTTTTTAACAGCATTAAAGCCTATAAAAACTATTGGTGAAAAATTAGATTCTGTTCTATCTATTAAATTTTTAAACATAAATTTACACGAAGATTTAACATACGAATTAAATCGCGCTCTTAATGATGAGTTACCAACATTCTTTAGAGATGGAAATATTATACGTAAAGGATTTGATTCTTCTTTAGATGAAATGCGTAATTTATCAACAGGAGCTATAGATACAATCTCATCGTTACAAGCCGAATATATAACTCAAACAGGTATTAATACATTAAAAATTAGATACAATAATATACTAGGATATTTTATAGAAGTTCCGGCTTCGAGAGCAGACAGTTTAATGTCTATAGATTCTGGTTTTATACATCGACAAACTATGAGTGGTAATGTACGTTTTACAACAGAAAAACTTATAAATCTAGATAACAACATACGTAGCGCTTCAGAGAAAGCTTCCGCTATAGAAGCTGACATCATAACCAAACTAATAAATAAAATACATAATATCTCTGAAGATTTAATGTTAACAGCAGATTTAATTTCTGATGTAGATGTTTGGTATTCTTTTTCTCTATGTGCACAAATATATTCGTGGACAAAACCTGTAATCTCAACAAATACTGATTTCAATATAGTTGGTGGTCGCCATCCTGTTATAGAATATGTTTTACGTAAAACGGGTGACAATTTTGTAAAAAATGACTGTGATTTATGTAAAAAACCAATAGCATTATTAACAGGTCCCAACATGGCCGGTAAATCTACGTATCTACGACAAAATGCGTTATTAATAATTTTATCACATATAGGATCATTTGTTCCTGCAACACAAGCATCTATTGGTATATGCGACCAGTTGTTTAGCCGTGTTGGTGCTTCAGATAATTTGGCTGCTGGACAATCTACATTTATGGTAGAAATGGTAGAAACAGCAAACATATTAAACAGAGCAACAAAACAATCATTCATAATATTTGATGAAATAGGGCGCGGAACAGCAACATTTGATGGTATGGCTATAGCTCAAGCTGTTTTGGAACATTTAAATACACTTCAATCAAGAACATTATTTGCTACACACTATCATGAATTAACGAATTTAGTAGGAAATGATAAATTATCAAACATATCTTGTTTAACAATAGATGTTATGGAACATAATAATGATATAGTATTTTTACACAAAATTATTTCAGGAATAGCAAATAGATCCTATGGTATAGCAGTAGCTAAAATGGCTGGTATGCCAGACAAAGTTGTAACCAGAGCAGAAGAGATATTAGAAAAATTAGAAAATACAGACACTCATTCACAAGGTAAAAAAAGAGCATCTGTATCACCTGTAAAAGATAACTCTTCTAAACAACAATTATCTTTTTTTGAGCAATAAAATGGATGGTTTTTTTATCTTAGATAAAGATTCTGGTGTTTTTAGTAGAAGCGCTGGGTATCGTATAGCAAAAATATACGGCGAAAAGAAATTTGGACACATCGGAACATTAGACCCTATGGCAACAGGTGTACTACCAATAGCTTTAGGTAATGCCACAAAAATGATTCCTTTTATAGAAGAAAATTGTGACAACAAGAAAGAATATTTATTTGGTTTAAAATTTGGTTTTGAAACAGACTCATTAGATACAACAGGAAAAACAATAAACACAATTGATTTTGTGCCAAACGAATACGATATATTACAAGCATGTAAAAATTTAATTGGTGATATAAACCAAATTCCTCCAGCATTTTCTGCAATCCATATAAAAGGGCAAAGAGCATACACTATTGCTAAAAAGGGTATCAAAATCGATATGCCCGCAAAAAAAATTCATATTTATGAATTAGAATATATAAAAAAAACACAGCAAGAGTATCATTTTAAAGTGGTTTGTTCTAGAGGAACTTACGTTAGATCTATAGTTCGCGATATAGCAAAAATATGCAAAACACTAGCAACAACAACGTATATCAGAAGAACACACACAAGTGGTTTTGATATAAAAAACGCCATCAAACTTGATTTTCTAGAAAAAATGATTAATAATGAAGCCGATGTCAGCAAATATCTGTTGCCATTAGATTGTGCACTGGGGGACATTCCGGTAATCGATCTTGGTAAAAAAGACGCTGTTTTATATAAAAATGGTGGCTTTATTACGACACAAAAGCCTGATGGACTTTATCGTATTTATTCTGATAAGAAAATTATTGGAATAGGTACAGTAGTAGAGGGTTCCATTAGACCTAAAAGAACAATATAAAAAAAAGGAAAAATAATGTCCGTAACAAAAGAAAAGAAAAGCGAATTGATCGCTTCCTTTAAAACATCTGAACAAGACAACGGTGGTTCAGCAGCTTCTCAAGTTGCTATTTTAACAGAACGTATCCGTAATTTAACAGAACACATGAAAAACAATCACAATGACGAACATTCTAAACGTGGTTTGTTATTGATGGTTAATCGCCGTAAGAAATTATTGGCATACATAAAAAACAAAAATGTTTCTGAATATGAAGAATTAATTAAAAAATTAGGTCTTCGTAAATAATAAAAAAACCGGTAAAAACCGGTTTTTTTTATTCGTATCTTAAACTATCTATTGGATTTAATTTAGCTGCTTTTATTGCTGGTGTCACACCAGACGCCAAGCCAACAACTATAGCAACAGTAAAAGATAAAACTACAGGCCATATAGTAAAAGGAACATTATAATTCAATATAAACCTTCCAACCCCTTGTGATAAACCAACACCTAATACTAATCCTATCATAGACCCCAAGAAAGAAATCAAAACAGACTCTGATAAAAACTGGGTAATAATAACATCTTCTCTAGCTCCAATAGCTTTTCGTATACCGATTTCACGAGTACGCTCAGCAACAGAAACTAACATCATATTCATAATACCTATGGATCCTACAAGCAAAGAAACGGCAGCAATTGCCACTAATAATAGTTTTAAATACCCTGTTACCGTATTCATTGTTTCCATAACCTGTTTCATATCAGTAACTTGGAAATCATCTGCAACCCCATCTTTTAATTTATGTCTTTGTCGTAATAGGGCAGATATT
>JAKSTE010000020.1 GCA_024402735.1 Alphaproteobacteria bacterium | reverse complement strand
TACAACAATTCACTTTTTCTTTAACCCATTGACCTAATCTTTTTATTGTAGAAGCTTTTTGTGAAACAGGTGCAGTTTCTGTTTTTTTTGTAGTACCACATTCTTTAGTTAAATCATCATAGTAAGATGGTATATTTTCCCTAACACCTGACATATCTATAAGATTCATATTCAATCCCCAAAACAAAGAATACAAATCATAAGCCTTATTAAACATATTATAAGCGTCTTTTTTATTACCTGCACCTAAGGCTTTAGTTCCTACTTCTAATAATCTCATTGAGGCAGCTAATAAATGTTTTGATATACACCATACTTCGCCGGACTCGGGACCAGATTTTTTTACTATGCGTTCCATTAACTCTTTACGCATGTTTCTCACGGTATTTATTAAATCATAAAAAGCTGTTTTTTGTGTTTTAGCACCACTGAAGAAAAAATGTTCTTCTAAAGAAACCAAATTCATTAATGCTATAGATAAATCTTGATCTGAAGATAAATCTAAAGGATTTGCCTTTTTAGCGGCATCCACTTTCTCTATCATTTCTTCTAAAGTTAATTTTTTTTCTTGCTTTTTTACCATATCTACAATCCTTTTTAATTAACACAAAACTATGCCTATTTGTGGCAACCATTTTATTATTGCCCAAAATATACCTGTCACTAACAGTAAACCACCAAAAGGCATAACAACTTTTTGAAACGGAAATAGGGCATGACCACCATTTCTTTTCTTTATACTCAAATACCATAATTCCATTATAACAAACACCATTCCACCAACAACACTACCCAATAAAAATTGGTCTATTCCCCACATACATTTATCACCAAAAACAACTATTGGTTTTGTACTAGGAACAAAATATACACCTGATAACAACAACAAATAAAGAAAACTAGTCAAAACATACCATAATTTATTATTTATACCTTTGCCTTTTAAATAATTTATAGTCCAACCAATAAGTGACACTGTTAAACCGCCGGCCCAAACTCCAGAAACAACATCTTCAACACCTAACATACGTGCTCCTTCTAAGCCTGCACCTATAGCTATTGTACACACAGGGCACACAGCCTCAGCAACAGAAGCAAACAAAACAAAAAACAAAGCACTAAAAAATATATTATTTATACGAAAATTCATTTTCCTTTCCTTACGCAGCAATTTTACATTTTTTGCAAACATCATGTCAATCATAACTTTTCTACTCCCCTCATATGCGAAGACCTAGCTCTAATATTATTTTCTATTTCTATATCTGATGGTGTAACTGTTTTTAATAATTTATATTTAGCAGTATCTACAATAGGCATCCTAGGATCTCCTGTTGTAGAACACCATTGTTTAAACGTATTTTTAACTATTCTGTCTTCTAAAGAATGAAAAGTCACACATATACAGCGACCACCTGTATGCAACAGACTATCACAACTTTGTAAAGCTTGTTCTAATTGATTCATTTCATCATTTACCGCGATTCTTAGAGCCTGAAACACCGGTGCTATATCATGTGTGTTTTTTATTAAATCTTTTAATTGAAACGTTGTTTTAGGAAGATGTTCTTTCAATATATGTGCTAAACTATGTGATTTTTTAATATCACCATAATTATATAAAATGTCCGCCAAGTTTTCTTCCGACACCGTAGAAATCAATTCTGCTGCTGTTATACCAGTATTAAAATTCATACGCATATCTAAAGGAGCATCAAACCTAAAAGAGAAACCTCTCTCTGCGGTATCTATTTGCATAGAAGATATCCCCAAGTCAAAAACAATATCATCTATATTCTCATCTAAAAACTTAATCTCAGAAAAAGGTTTATTAACAAATTTAAATCTATCTTTAAATTCTTTTTCTAAAACCATTACATTATCTAAAACACTACTATCTCTATCAAAAGCTATAACATTAGCACCAGCCTCTAAAAAAGCTCTACTGTACCCACCAGCACCAAAAGTACAATCTACAATGGTTCTATTATGCACTTCCCCTAAAGTACTTTTAACAGCATCTAAAAGAACAGGTATATGTTTCATAGCTTATTCTATTTCTACTTTAGTACCTAACTCTATCAAATCTTGTGTAGTGTTAGCGTTTATTTCTACGGTATTTTTTAATACCAATGTAACGCTTTTATCACCAGTATATAATTTTAATATAACTTGAGTTTTTCCAACAGGTAACGTTGCTAATGTTTTTTTTATGTTAGCTAAAATATCTTTACTATTTACATGTATTACCATTCGCTTTGCTATTTGAGCAATCCATTTATTCATAGGTATGATAGAGTCAACAAAAACAGATACACTATCATCCCTTAATGATGTTTTTCCTGATATAACCACTTCTTTATCAGAAGACAATATTTGCGACAAACTCAAAGAAGCCTCTCCAAAAGATACACAATCCATATTTCCAAAACTATCAGAAGCATTTATTGTTAACATATCTTTGCCTGATTTTGTTTTTCTTCTAGAAAAAGAATTAACATAAACAGCTGTTTGTATCTGTTTTCTATCCCCAACTTTTGCTAATGTAGCACTAGTTACCAATTGAGCTTCGCTTATCAAATGTTTATACCTATCTAAAGGATGGGCAGAAATATAAAAACCCAAAGCAGATAATTCATTTTCTAATTTTTGAGCGAACGTCCATTCCATGGTTTCGTGCAAATCTTTTAATAATCTATCTTCAGTAACATCATCCTCTGTTGTATTAGCAAACAAAGATAAATTATTAACAGAATCTTTTGATTTAATAGCATAAGACAAAATAGCATCAGCATTCATATATATCAAAGCACGATTTTTTTCTAAAGAATCTAGCACACCAACTTTTGCAAAAGCTTCTAGTATACGTTTATTTATAAATGGTGCACAACGTTTAGCAAAATCCGTTAGATTTTTAAATTTTCCTCGAGCCTCACGTTCTTTAATAATAGCATCCGTGGCTACAGTACCAACCCCTTTAATTGCCGCCAAAGCATATATTATTTTACCATCACGAACTGTAAATAGTGATTCACTAATATTTATATCTGGCGCAACTATTTGAATATTAAAATTGGTTTTAGCATCGTCTACAAAGATAGAAATTTGATCTGTATCATTCATATTGCTAGACATAGAAGCTGCTAAAAATTCTGCTGTATAATGAGTTTTAATATACGCACATTGATTAGCAACAATAGAATAGGCTATAGCATGAGATTTGTTGAATGCATACTTTGCAAAATCTTTAAACTTTTCCCACAAGTCTTTAGCTGTTTGTTTATCTAAAGTCTTTTCTTTTTCACACCCTTCCAAAAACTCTACTTCCAACTGATTTAATAATTCTATTTTTTTCTTACCCATAGCTTTACGCACAGTATCAGACTTTCCTCTAGAGAATCCAGCTAGCACACGTGTAAGTTGCATAACTTGTTCCTGATAAACAATTATCCCATAACTTTCTTTTAATATAGGTTCTGCCTTTGGATGAACATATTCTATTGGTTCTTCACCATGCATACGGGCTATAAACTGAGGAATAAAAGCAATAGGTCCTGGTCGATTCAAAGCATTTAAAGCAGATATTTCTAAAAAGCTTGTTGGATGCATTTTTTTCAATGTTTGCTGAACAAACTGCGCATCAAATTGAAATATTCCCTCCGTTAATCCAGACTGCCATAACTTCATTGTATCAGGATCATCTGTAGGAATATTATCTAAATTAACATTTATACCTCTTGTCTGTTGAATTAATTTAACAGCATTTTTTAAAACAACCAGTGTTTCCAAACCTAAGAAATCAAATTTAATTAAACCAGAAGATTCCAAATAGTGACCGTCAAACTGACACGAAGGAAGAATATTTGCAGGATCTCTATATACAGGTGCTATTTTTGTTGTTGGTCTATCTCCAATAACCACACCACAAGCATGTTGTCCTAAATTACGTATAGAACCTTCTAAAGTTTCAGCAATATCAATAACCTTTTTAATTCCATCGTCAGACTCTATAATAGCCTGAATTTCTGCCGAATTATCAACAGCTTCTTTTAATGTTTTTACATCATTCGGTATTAATTTAGATATCCTATCAGATTTAGAATAGGGTATACCGTATACACGACCTATATCACGTATAGCGCCTCTAGCTTGTAAACTACCAAAAGTTATTATTCTACACACAGAATCCCGTCCATATTTTTCTCCAACATAATCTAAAACAGCTTCTATTCCTGTTGGTTCAAAATCAACGTCAAAATCCGGCATAGATATACGATCTGGATTTAAAAAACGTTCGAACAACAATCCGTACTTCAAAGGATCTACATGAGTTATTCCTAAAGCCCATGCAACTATAGACCCCGCACCAGAACCTCTACCTGGTCCAGTTAAAATATTATTTCTTCTACACCAATTAATATAGTCGGCAACTATTAAAAAATATCCAGGAAAGCCCATACCTATTATAACATCAAGTTCATATTCTGCTTGTTCATAATAGGGTTTTGTATCTGTAATATTATACTGTTTAAATCTAGCTTTAAGACCGGACATAGTGCCATCTCTAAGCATTTGGCACTCTGTCTCTAAATCAGATCCAAAACGTGGCAACAAAGGCTTTTCATGTACATTTACATAAAAAGCACATTTTTTAGCTATATTTACTGTGTTTTCTATTGCCTCTGGCAGATCAGAGAACAATTCTGCCATCTCTTCAGCTGTTTTAAAATACTGTTCTGAAGATTTTCTTGGTCTATCAGGATCTATTATTTTTGTCTGTCCTAACACACAGCCTAAAGCATCAGCTGCTTCGTAATCTTCAATACCTGCAAAACAAACATCGTTCGTTGCTACAATAGGTATATTCAAATCTCTGGCAATTTGCAAAAACACCGGTTCTGTTTTTATTTCTTCTTCTAAACCATGTCTTTGTATTTCAATGTAAAAATTCTTATCAAATATTTGTAAAAACTGTTCTGCTAATGCAAATGCCGTATTATTTTGATTGTTTAAAACAGCCATACCTATAGGGCCTTTATGAGCCCCTGACAAACAGATTAAATTAGAACTATATTTTTTTAATTCACTAAACGTTATATAAGGTCCTAAATGGTATTCTCCTTGTCTCATATACATAACTCGGCTAAGTTCACATAAGTTTAAATAACCTTCATGATTTTTAGCTAACAAAACTATTTTCGATAAAGAATTTATACGTAAAATCTTAGGATCAATATTATGATGATTTAAAGAGATTTCTACACCTATGATAGGTTGTACCTTATTAGATGGCATAACATCTGAAAATTCAGCACAACCGGACATCATATTAGTGTCCGTAAGCGCACATGCAAACATACCATACTTCTTACATAAAGATGGAATATCAACATGGGTATGCTTATCAAAAATAGCTAAAGTAGAAGCTCCCACAGATACTTTTGAATGTACATGAAGATGAACAAACTCTGCCATAAAAGTCCCTTCTAGTATAAGCTATATTAATGTAATTTACCGTGACAATGTTTATATTTCAATCCTGATCCACAAGGGCATAAAGCATTACGACTAATATTTAAATCAGATAAATTATTATTAGTTGTATTCTGATTTAAAGAAGAATCATGTTCTGCATGCTTTTGTGCCGTAGCATCAACATCTGCCTTTGTTAATTCCATACGACAAATATAAGTAACCGACATTATTTTAAATGTATTTATGGTGTTTTTAAATAAATCTAAAGCTTCACTCTTATACTCATACAAAGGATTTTTCTGTGCATATCCACGCAAACCTATAGCACCCTGTAAATAATCCATTTGTTGTAAATGTCTTTTCCATACAGAATCTAAAGCGCCTAACATCATCTGTTTTTGAGCTAATTGCATCAATTCATTGCCATACTTTTCAGATTGTTGATCATAACGTTTCATAGCTAATCCCAACAAAGTGTTATAAGCTTTACGTTCCGTTATTTCTTCATCTGATTTCCAATTTTCTAAATCTGTAATATCTAAAGCAAATGTTCTAAGCATATCATTATGAATTCCTTCTATATTCCAATCTGTTGGATGTGCTTTTTCTGGAATATTACGTTCACATATAAGCTCTATAACATCTCCTATCATTTCTTTTGCTAAAAGCGATAAATCTTCTAAATGCATCAAATCATTGCGTTGTTTATAAACAACAGTTCTTTGATCATTCATAACATCATCATATTTTAATAATTCTTTACGAGCCTCAAAATATCTTGATTCAACACGTTTTTGTGCTTTTTCTAATGCTTTTGTTATCCATGGATGAGTTATTGCTTCACCCGGTTTTAAACCTAAGGAAGTTAACATTCCATCTAACCTAGCGGCACCAAATATACGCATCAAATCATCGTCTAAAGCTAAAAAGAATTTAGAATCACCAGGGTCTCCTTGACGACCAGAACGACCTCTCAATTGGTTATCTATACGACGAGACTCATGACGTTCTGTACCAATAACATACAAACCGCCAGCTTTAAGAACAATTTCTTTATTTTTATTAATACGGTCTTGAATCTCTTTTTTCTTCTTTTTAAAATCAGGATCTGTTTCTTCTAACTCTGCTATCAAATCTTCAGCGTTTCCACCTAATTTAATATCTGTTCCTCTACCAGCCATATTAGTAGCTATTGTAACAGCTCCAGGAGCACCAGCTTGTGAAACTATCTTCGCTTCTGATTCGTGATGTTTTGCATTTAAAACCGCTGGATTTATTTTTAATCTTTTTTTAACAACAGCCGCTAATTCTTCTGACTTTTCTATAGATACCGTTCCAACTAAAACAGGTTGTTGTTTTTCCATACATTCTGCTATTTGTTTTATAATAGCATCATACTTTTCTTCCTTATTTCTATAAATTTCATCATGGTGATCTATACGAGCCACAGGTTTATTAGTCGGAATAGCAACAACCCTTAATTTATATATTTCTTCAAATTCTGCTGCTTCTGTCATAGCAGTTCCTGTCATACCAGACAAAGTAGGGTACATACGGAACAAATTTTGATAAGAAATACTAGAAACAGTTTGGTTTTCTGGTTGTACCTCAACATGTTCTTTGGCCTCTATAGCTTGATGAAGTCCTTTACCAAAACGACGCCCTGTCATAACACGTCCTGTAAATTCGTCCACTATCAACACTTCTCCATCTCTAACAACATAATTTACATTTTTGTCGTACAAATGGTGTGCTAAAAGAGACTGTTGTACATGCATAACAACAACAGCATTATCAGCTGAATATAAATTATCACCGATTAAAACACCTGCTTCTTTTAATAATTTAGTTGCATGATCAACACCTGTTTCTGTTAATGTAACATGTCTATCTTTTTCATCTTTTTTATAATCAGCAGGTAGTAATTGTGCAACAACAGAATCAACTTTGTTATATAAGTCACTAGTATCCTCTGATGGTCCAGAAATAATTAAAGGAGTTCTTGCTTCATCAATTAAAATACTATCAACCTCATCAACTATAGCAAAAAAGAAAGGACGCAAAACTTGTTGTTCTGGAGTGAATTTCATATTATCTCGTAAATAGTCAAAACCTAATTCTGAATTGGTTACATAAGTAATATCGCAATTATAAGCAGCTCGTCTATCTTCATCAGACATATCATGTTGTATGACACCGATAGTCATTCCTAAAAACCGGTATACTTGTCCCATCCAACCAGCATCACGAGAAGCCAAATAATCATTTACCGTAATTAAATGAGCACCCTTACCATGTAAAGCTTTTAAATACAAAGCTAAAGTAGCAACTAAAGTTTTACCTTCACCTGTTTTCATTTCCGCTATTTGTCCGTCATTTAGCACCATTCCACCGATAAGTTGAACATTAAAATGTCTCAAACCTATAGAACGAGTAGCAGCTTCACGAACAGCAGCAAAAACATCCGGCAAAATATCTTTTTCTTTCTCACCTTTAGCTAAACGATCTCTAAAAACTTTAGTTTGGTTATGTATTTCTTCATCTGACATTTTTTCATATTTTGAAGACAACTTATCTATAGAAGAAACAACTTTTTCATAAGTTTTTATAATCCTATCGTTAGCAGATCCAAGTAATATTCCAAATAAATTTTTCATTTTCCTTCCTTAATATATTTTTTGCTATTTTTCTCACATTTTTATAGCAAAAAAGACCCATAAAGGTCAAGCATCTTATTTTATTAAATCAATTAAATTAAATACAAAATGTTTTTTTACATTTTTTTATGTTATAATGACCAAAAATATATAAACATTTAAAATACAGAGTACAAAAAAATGAAAACAGAATATCAACAATTACAACCTTCAGAAATCACCAGTGAGGTTTTCGTGATATCCCCATCTCAAATAGATTATATATCACAAAATTTTACAGAAAAACTTGCCGAAGAATTAAATTTGCGTCCTTTAGCTTATAAAATTCAACAAATTGCAAAAGATGCTTTGATATATTCACTCAAACAAGCAAAAAAAATGGGTGAGTAAACTATAAAAAAGTTGAAACCAAATAAATCAATGTTAAAATTCATCAATGACAGGTACGAAAGAGCATAGCTGAATTGTCGCGTATATTATACGTTTGAACACAATTCAGAGGAAAGTCCGGACTGCTTGAGACAACATAGTGGTTAACGGCCACGCAAGGCAACTTGACGATTAGAGCAACAGAGACGAGCGTAATTTAGTTTACGGTGAAACGGGCAATCTCTATGTGCAGCAACCCCAAAAAGGATCCTTATAAATCAGTCTCAGTTTTGGATCGGGTAGGGGGCTTGACATTTGTGGTAACACAAAATGCAGATTAATTATGTTCACTGCTAAAACAGTACAGAATCCGGCT
>JAKSTE010000002.1 GCA_024402735.1 Alphaproteobacteria bacterium | reverse complement strand
TAATACAAAAATGGTTTGTAAAAATCAAGTAAATTATTAGAACGTTTAATATTCCCAATGGAAAGGTGCCTCTAGGGACAAGCGTTCCTGTTGTTGGTAATGGTATGACATTGGGCATTACAGATGGTGTTAATAATGTAGGATTGCTTTCTGATGATGGCTGGAACGGTTTTATTGGTAGGTCAAGTCTTTATGGTGCTGATGTTGGTACTGCTGTTACTTCAACAACTGGACCTCGTGCTGATGTTGGTGCTGGAGTTACTACTGACCCAACAAAATCAGGTTTAATTGCAGACTTAACAAACGCTACTGCACCAACGGTTGCTATAATCAAGTACTAATACTTGATAATCTTTCTATTCTGCTGTGTAGTACCACGATTGGATATACCTGATACTTGCCAAAAACAATCACTTGTAATCCCAGTATTTGTTGAATCAACAGCACGTAAATAAAATCTATTTGTAGTCCTAGAAGAGTGTTGGTTTTCAGAAACTGCACGCCAATTTCCAGAAGAATAATATGCGAGTGCTAATACTTGATAATTTGTATCTCTCATTTCGATTGGTGTTGTCACAAAACTATCTCTTCCTGTTGTTGTAAATTGCCCCCCCTGTTCAATCCAACCGTCACTATATAACCTATACCATGTATAATTATTAGATGAAGTTGGTTCTTGGTACGCTACCACTTCTCTCGTCGGGTTAGAGTTAGGAATATTAAACGTTGTACTACCGTCCCCAGAACCATACGTTGTCCCGATAATCGCAAATAACTTCCCGTAGTCTGTTCTGCTTATCGCACTTCCATCACAGATTAACCAGCCATCAGGTGCTGTCGTTCCAGCGAATGGTATCACTGACCCTGTAGGCACTAAATATGAATTGTCAACTACTATGCCATCGTCTTTAACAATGTACATCGTGTCGGCATCTTTGGAAGCCAGAGCAAGATATTCGGCTTTACTTCCAGTCCACGTTTTAATTGCTGCCGTAGTATCGTTCTGGTCTATAACACCAACCGTTTGAATCTTGTCGCTTGCGTTCTTTGTTATGGACAAGTTATCTTCTTCTGAACCACCACCTGCGAGTTTCTTTTCCACACCGTCTATCGTGATATACTGAACTTCGTCTGTTGCTGTTCCTGTTGCGGATACACTTACGGTTGATTTACTTGCTACGGCTGTTCTTATGTCGCTGTGTGCTGTATTACTTGTATTATGAGTACTTATAGCTGTACTTACCTGTGTACCTGTTTGATAGTCTGCATCATTTGTAAATGCACTTACGTTTGTTGGAACTGTTGGAATTGTCGGCTTGTTTGTTAAATCATTATATGAACCGCTTGTTGCCACCGTTGCCAATGTTGGCTTATTCAAGATTTGTGCAACACCACTAACCGCATTCCAATCACTATTTACCTGTGCTGCAGGTATTGTTGGCTTGTCTTCTAAATCATTATAACTTCCACTTGTCGCAACTGTTGCCAAATCCGCACTATTTGCTTTCAAATCTAATGCAGCCTGCAAATCTGTTTGGTTGGATAGTGTTCCTGTGATATTACCCCATTCAGCAGAAGTTTGTGTATTGCTAATAACGTTGTTTGTAATATCTATACCTGTTCCAGCAGTATATGTCGTATCTGTTGCAGATATTGTTTTTCCGTCTGCTGCAATCTGTATGTTAGTGCCAGCAACCAATGTATCTTGTTTTGCATTTAAAGCCGTTTGTGTAGCAGTACTTATAGGCTTATCTAAATCCGCAGTATTATCTACATTACCTAAGCCAACTTGTGCTTTTGTAACTTCGTGTGGATTGGTTTTATCTTCAATATGTGTCTGTAAATCACTCTCATCGGCTTTTGCGTTCAATGCCGTTGTTAAATTTGCATTATCATAAGGGTCGCCAGTGATGCTTTCAAAAGCTACAGAAATTTCACCAGTAGCAGAGATAACATTATTCTCGTCAATAACGATATTCTGTCCAGCTGTCAATTGTGCCTGTTTTCCAGCAAGTTCTGTTCTAATATCTGCGTGTGCTTCATCGCTTGTGTTATGCTCAGCAACTTGATCACTTGCTTTGTCTTCCCAGCCAGATAAATCTATAGTGTCGCCATCACGTGTAAATACAGGTTGTGCTTCTGCGCCGTCTTCTACCTGTTCTACATAACGGTTAAAATAATCTTCTGGTATATAACCAGCCATTATGTCAACCAAAGATGTGCCATTAAATGCAACAGTGTCGGCATCAACCATGCGTTGTAATAATGTCAGTGTTGTCTTTCCGTTGTAAATTGTAGCACTTGCACCTTCGTCCCCACACAAAACTTGTACTGTTAAACTTGCACCACTTAATATTTTGCAAATAGATTCGTAAGTGTTGTCAAAATCAAATTCTAACACCTTGCAGAAAAAGTTAGCTTGTTCTTCCAACATAAATGATTTACTAGCCAATGTTGTTGTGCCAGTTTTGATTAACACAGAAATACTAACTTTATGTCCCGCAGAGTTTAATAAGTTGTCTCCGCAGAAACGCAACACCCATTTAGAGTGAGGTGCAATTACCATATTAGAAGTAAGCTCATATGAAGAGTTTACCCACAAACCTTGACCGCTAACTTTAAATTCTGACACATACTGATCGTTATCAGATAAAACCATTGAATCGCCAGATAAATACCAATTCTGTGCACCTTTGGCAACAACGGTAGATGAATTGCTTTGCTGTATGATATTTTCTAAACCATCAGAACCAACTGGCATATCGCCAAATACTGGAGATAGTTTATCGTTGTCTATCTGTACAGAAGACTTAGCAATTTGTTTGCCTTTCAAACGTGTCAAGAATTTGTTATCAGCCATAACTATTTACCCCATAGGTTTGTCATATCTCTTTTGTCTGGAACAACTAAAACATCTGGTGCTAATAATTGTTTCATAATTCTTCCTGTTGGTGTTGTTTCAGGCATATCTGCAGCCGTTTGATCAACTCCCCAACCTCTGTTAGCAATAGCCATTCTGCGTAAATCACTTAAAGAAAACTGTTCAGGATTTGTAGAGCTACGTCTTAACATAGCACCTTTTTCAGCATCCCATAAAGCACTTGCTGGAATTTCTGGTCTAGCCATATTTCTATAAACATAAGCTAATTCGCTATCTGTGACAGGATTACCACCTAAAGACAATCTGATTTTTTTCCACAAATTTAAATCGTTATTCATATTATTCCCCTTTTTAATATCTTACAGGTTGATTATACCAAGCATTTGGATCGTCAGTTAAAGGTTCTTCGCCAAATTGTACACTTAAATTAGGTTGTTTTTGATTATTTCTATAAAACACAGAACCACCAGCTAATGCTTGTTGTAAACTAGGAGCATAACTTGATAAGCGACCTAAACCATATACAGCCTCACCAACCAAACGTGGACTAAATAATGGCAATGTTGCTAAGCCACCTAAATTACCACCTAACACAGCACCGCCTCCAGTTAACAATCCAGTTAATCTACCAGATAAACCACGAGGAGCTAACGTACTAAATGATTGTCCAGCAACGGCGTCTAATATCTTTTCGCTTGCTGTGTCACCTAGAGCTTTTACTGCTTTTACTCTTGCACCATAACGTGTACCTACATCATTACGTAAAGCACTTTGTAATTTTCCTAATACAGTATAAGGATTTGCACCACGTTTTCCAGCAGACAATTCTTTTGATATATTGTCTAAACTCTTTGCAGCAGTTTCATATTTACCCATAACTTTTGCATATTGTGGATCTACTTTATTTATAGCTTCTTTAACAGAATTATATATTTTAAAACGAACACGCAAACCACTTGGATCTGTTGTATTGATTCTGCCTATAGCTTGTTTAATAGAATCTACACCACCTATATCTTGTGCGTTTGGATTTTTAATTAAATCATCTAAATATTGTTTTGTTTGTGCTATAACACGTTGTTCTTCAGCATTGGCTGTATTCAGACCTTTATAATTAAAACCACGCTCTATATCGTCAACAGAATCTAAAATAGGTTTAATATCTACCTTTTTATTGATCATACCTGTCTTACCAGCTAAATATTCTTGAGAAGCTTGTTGTTTAAGATTATTCACATAACGATTAGCATCTTCAACAACTTGCATTTCATCTACTTGACCACGCATATTCTGTAAAAATTCTTTACTACCACGTTGACCAGCTTCACCAGCTCTTTCAATAGCTCTTGCACCAGTGCCTGTTGTTGTGCCCAATACAACTTTACCTAAACCTTTAACAGATTCTATTGCAGCTGGAATAGCACCACCTAAAGCAGCACCTAAACCAGCACCTTTCATTGTTGCTGTTGGATCAAAATCAGATTCAAATGCGGAACTTAAACCACCCAATACTGTTCCACCTAAAGCACCTTGTCCAATTTTTCCAGCAACAGTAGTAGCACCACTTGGTAAAGCTCTAGCTATAGGACTCATTAAAGCACCAGATAATTCTGATACTGTTGTACCAATTTTATTTAATCCACCTAAACCTGCTTCTTCAGCCAACTGTTGATTTTCAGCTACACGTTGTTCATAAGTACCGCCAAGTTTTTTATTTAACCAATCATACCCACCTAGAGTAGCACCACTTAACACTTTTTCAGTACCTAAACCTAAACCTTGCAAGCCAGCAGCTAAACTTTCTTTATCTAACAAATGTGACCATACTGTATTTGCAGGTTGACTAGCTTTTTGCTCTTGTACAGCCTTACGTGAACGAGCAATGCTTTCAGCACCATATTGGTTTATAGCTTTTAATGATTCTGCAGATTCGCCTTGTTGTGCTAAAAAGTTATCAATATAATCAGTTGATTCGCCATTGGCGACCATTTCTTTCACAGCACCTTGAATCTTTAATAATCTCTCTGCATCATTCATTTTTAGAATCCATATTTTGAATAATCATAAGCACTTGTTGTTTTTGGTGTTTCAGACTTAACGCCAGGAATTTCTATACCTAACTTTCTAGATATACCAGGTAAAGCACCAGCAATTTGTGCAGAAGTTGCATTTTCTGGTATTCCTAAATAAGCCATCATTTCGCCTAAAGTATTGATTCCAGAACCACCACTAGCACGAGCAATACTATTTGTTAAAGGTAATAATGCAGCCAAAGCAGCCTCACGTTTACCTATATTTTTAGAAGATTCTTTAGATAGTACCCAATTATCTGTTGCTTTATTTAATGCTGTAATTTTACCAGATTCTGCTAATTCATTTAGATCTTTCAAAGCACCTTTTGCAGCAGACTTTTGTTCAGATTCTTTTTGCATTTTTTCTTGTTTTTCAACAATTTCTTTCAAAGCACTTACAGGCAATTTGCTATAATCAACATTTTTACCAGCATAATAATCTGCAGTTGCTTTCTGTTGTGCTATTTCTTGGTCTAATTTAGCCTGTTCTTGTGCTAATTTTGCAGTATTATAAGCACCTGTTTGTTCTAGTTGTGCCTGTTTTAATGCTTGTTCACCCTGTGCAATTTGTTGTTCTGCACCAAGTTTATCCATTAAGTAAGCACGTTGAGCTTCGTCTTGTGCAGCCTTTTGTTCCATTTGTGCTCGTTGTAAATCTAATTGACCTTGTCTATAAGCTTGTGTTCCTTCTAATTCTTGACGTCTAAATTCTAAATCAGCTTGTTTTTGTGCTTGAGTAGCAGCCATACCTTCACGTTCTACACCAAGTTTATCTAACAAATACTGTCTTTGTGCTTCTTCTTCAGCAGCTTTTTGTGCTAATTCTTGTTCTTTTATAGCACGATTAAATTCTCTATTCAAACGAGATTCTTCTAATTGAGCTTGGCGATATTCGTTTGTAGCCTGTGCTCCTAACAACTGTTGTGCTAGCCCTGTATCACCGTAAGCAGCAGCAACTTTTGCAGCATCTGATAAATTGCCGCTTTGTAAAGCACTGGACAAATCTTGAGATTTCTGTTGTTGTATAGCAGATTCTACAGCACCTTGATAGCCACGACCAAAAGCGTTTGTAAAAGCACTTAACCAAGAACCATGACCTTGTTGTACAGGAGTTTGTGCTAATGCACTAGCCAAATTATACATAAAACCTTGACGTTGTTTCAAAGCATCATTTAATAAAGCTTTCTGTTGATTTTGTTGAGCTAAAGCATCTGAAAAATCTACTTTATCCATTTTAATCTCCCCACAATTTATAACCAAATAAACTAGCCGAATCTTTGGTAGCTAAATTAGCAAGACCACCTAAACCAGCACCACCAAGACTAGCAACACCACTTAATATATTATTTCTCCACTGGTTTTGTGCTTGTGCGTTTGCTGCGTCTATTTGAGCGTTGGTAGCAATAGCTTGATTTTCTGCAGCCTGATTAGCCAATGTACGCTGTAAGATATTTTGAGCCATTGTATTACCCATATTGAAGTAACCACTCTCTAAACCAGCCAATTGTGATAATATATTAGCAACTCTTTGGTCTTCTTGTGCCATAGCTTGTTGCATTTGTGTTCCACGATTAGCAGCAACGCTAGCTAAAATATTTTGTGTAGCAGAACCACGAGCACCACGTTCAATAGCACTTGCACCTAATTGATTTGCATATTGTTGATTAGCTTGATCTATTAAAGCTTGACGTGCCTTAAAAGATTCACTCTCATAAGATGGATTTATCAATTCACCAAGATATTGACCAATGCCAGATTGAGCAGTAGCCAAATTACTACTAATAGTTGGCGACAAACTAATACCGCCTTGATTAGCAGAACCAAAATCTCCCCAATTATAATTTTCGCCTATTTTTGCAGCTTTTACGTGTTCTACGCTTGATGGTTGTCCCATATTATTCACCTCTTATTATAAAATACGAAAATCTACCAGTGTTTTTGACTAATTTTCCTAATTTATAGCCAATTATTTTTACTTGGCGTTTTTCCGTCTTAATATATATTTCTCCTAGTAGATTTGCTAAGTACTTAATTACGTGTATCACGCTATCAAGATTATGCCTAGCAGACCAACCACTAACAAAATTTCCTTTAACTCCGTCAGACTCATCGTAGTATACAGCAAATTCAGCGTTAATATCGCCGTCATCGTTATATTGTGCGAATTTTGTCGCCTTGTTATAAGTAGACCACAACTCTCCGAGATTTTGTTCCCAGAGAGATATATGCTGTGGTGTTACTATTTTTATTTCCTTTATTATCATTTTAACCTATCTGTCTGATTAAAACAAAACCACCTTGACCGTTTTGTTCTGGTTCTCCACCTCTACCATAGGCACCAGTCACACCATAAGTAGCGTTTTCAGAAGTAGTATCTGTAGGTATACTTTTTATATTATAAGCATTAGGGTCACCACCACCTGCATCTGTATCTCCGCCAGCTCCGCCACCGCCCATTTGATAGACGAAACGTCCCATACTTGATGAATAACCACCACCTCCTCCGCTGGATCCACCACCATAAGCTTGGTGTCCTAACTCAGTACCAATACCCCAGCCACTATATATATTACTAAACTGTTGGTTTCCAGCTACACCATCTTGTTTATAATCAGCACCTGTTTTTCCTGCATAGTTTGTTTCTGTGCCATTATTATAATAATAATAACCACCACCACCACCACCAGTACCAGCCGTAGAAAGATAACCTACACCAGCTCCGCCACCGCCACCGCCACCATTAGCACCAGCATAAGCAGATCCATTTATTTTAAAAAATGAAGCATGTCCACCACCACCACCTGCACCAGATGTACTATCTGCACCAGAAGGTGAAACTCTAGCACTACCACCATTACCACCATTACTTTTAGTTAAACCACCAGCGCCAACTGTTAAATCAATAACTTTTAATTCGGTTAGTGTTATTTCTGAGCGAGTAATACCTCCTTTTCCGCCAGCTCCGCCACCACTTTGATGTGTTCCTTTTGTTGTTCTATGTTCTCCACCTGCACCACCGCCAGCACGAAGAATAAATTCGTATTTACCAGGACCTAAAGTCAGAGAATAATTACCAGGAGTTGTGTAAAATAATGTTTTTGCAACATTTGCTCTAAAGAAACCATTAAATAAACGCATAATAATGCTCCTTTTATTGACCTACACAATAATACCAAGAATTATCTATTTTGTTGTATATATACATATATTGAAAAGGTTTGGTATTATCATATATGGCTGGTGTAGCTAAATGTTTTGTAGTACCAGGATTAAATGATTTATTATTACTATGCACAACGACAATTATTGTATGAGAACGTTGGTCTGATGGTACGCTTGGCAAAGATATTGTCGCATTACCAGATAAAGATATAAAATACGTTGTATTATCTGATAACGATATTGTACCAGATTGATTTGTTAAAACAACAGGGGTTACTTGGTTAAAAGCAGATATAATCTGTGCTGTCAGATTAGAACCGTCTTTACGTAAAGCTGTACTGTCTATAGTTTGCAAAGCTTGTTCGTTAGCATTTGCGTCATCTTTTACTTCGTCAAAATTATCATTTAACTTATTACAGTTAATACCTTTTCCAGCCTCAAACGTATACATATTATGCTCCTGTTGATAATAATTTTACATATAAATTGTTGTTCGTTTCATATAAAAATACAAATTTCACACCAGCTTTTTTCCAAGTATTTGTATCATCTATATAATTGATTGTTCCACTATAACTAAAAGTAATAGGTCTAACACTACGATCATTACCAGTTTTAAAAACGACCCTAGATTCTCCATTCATACCTGTTGGTACAGATATAGTTAAAGTTTGTGAATCTCCTAACACTTTCCAATATTCGTTTTCTGCTGATACTACGACACTTGTACCTGGTATTTGAAAAGAATTTAATTGTGCATTTAACGCAGCGTATAATTGTGACAAATCACTATCTGGAAAAGCTACAATATTATTAGCATCTGTTATTGCCTGATCACAATTAACATTACTTGTTTGTAAAGCAGAAAAGTTAGCATTCCATTCATCTGCTACTACATAAGAGCCACCAGAAAAAGTATATAATTGATTTATCATTTTTGCTCCTTAATAGTCTAATGCTTCATCTGTTATAAACGTCTGTTTTGCCTCTATACCAGAAATATTAAACTCCATTCCTGGACTTGTTGTATATATTTCTATAGTCAAATAACGCCAATAAGGTGGGTTTGTAACAGTAACTAATAATTCATTTGCAGAACGTCTAAAGAATACACCGCCTTCTGTATCTTCATCATCGTCTGTAAATTTACTACCATCTGCTGGAACTGTATCTGTTTCAGAATATGTAGCTATATTTTCAAAACCAGAACGTGTAATACGACCAGTATAAGCTACGTTTCTGTCTGTTGTAAACTTGATATAAAAGTCATTATTTGTTTGTGGTTCTAACACTATTGCAAATGGCAAAATATGGCTTTTAATTGAAGTCTGAGAATCTAACCATATTAAATTAGTCTTATAATAAGAATAATAACCAAATTCCGTAGGTGTTTGTTGACTACTTGGACCACGAACACTTGTTATTTCATATATATCAGTTGTACCGTTACAGAATATTTCTTTGTTTAAGAATGTAACACAACGTGCATTTGGAACGAATGTTTCTATCATCCATTCGCCTATATCAACATCGTATACTAAAGATTGTCCAGATTTTTTCATCATTCTTACACGACGACCAACAGCATTTATTGTAACATCATCTACATCTTGTAAATAATCTTGTATATCATCTCCTAAAGGTGCATCAAAACCTATCGTATTATCAATATTATCACGCATAGAGAAGACATTTGTTGAATAACCATCAACATATACACACTGACCATTTAACACGAATACAGCATTATTTTTAACACCTTTTGCCGTCAAAGGATTTACTGCAATATCATTAGCAGATGTTCCGTATATATTATAAGAACGATTCATACCAAAACCAGTTAATCCATGATATTCTACTAACTTTGTTATAGGTTCACCAACTTCAACAAAGAAAGCACCTGTATCTGTTGCTGATTCTGCATAATCATGAGAGAAATTTATAGGATTACCAGCTTCACTAAACCATATACCATAAATAGCCTCAACAGAATTTTCTGTATATGTTGTGCGTCCTGTTATAGCTAAACGGGAACGATAAGGTATTATACTTGTGATATTTGTAACTGCTGCAGAAGTACTAGACTCTGTAATAGTATTTACTCTATACCACCAACTTGTTGCACCCATTTGTGTCCAACCAGCTGTAGATAGAGAAGTCGCTGAATAAGTTACAAAACCTAAATTATTTGTGCCAAAAGCAACAGCCATAACCAAACGATCACCAAACTGTGTCATACAGACATCTGTTACGTCACTAGCTAAAGGAAATTCTGCTATTTTATCTTGTAAAGCTGTACCACGATCGTCTTGTATAATATATGCGTTAATATGACCACTAGTTTTTGTAAAAGCTATCAATTGGTTTGTATAAGTATAACCAGAAAGATTTGCAGAAAACAAACGTATAACATCTTCATCTGCTTCCATAAAAGAATCAAACCAACCAGCACTACGAATACTACGATTTTGTCCTGATTTTTCTTTTGAAAGCATAACATTTAACATTTCATCTGCACCAAGTTCGGTATCAGAATTGATTGTGTTTAATTTACGTACGCCCTTAAAAGACTTCCACAAAAGATTAGTTTTTGTAGTACTCATTTCTTAACAACCCTTTTATATTGTTTGCCATTTTTTTCATACCAGACAACAGTTGCCTCTTTTTCTGGATCAAAAGGATTAACAAACGGTGTTACGTCTATTTTCATTATTTTGTCTTTTTAATTGTTGATTTCACTAAAGCACGTTGTGCCATTAACTCTTGTAATTCTTCTGGTTCGCCATCATAAGCTTTGCATATTGCATCTATCATATCGCCAATTTCTGGATACGCTTTACGACGTGCTTCACGATAATCAAATTCAGGTGTATAATAAATCTTTTCAATATGGTCTTTGCGTTCATTATATCTGAAAGCTTCACCTTCGCCAACTTCTATAACTGGTTTATAGCCGTCTTTTGACATTTCTTCTATATTGACGTTATAACCCATAATACCACGAAAGAACACAGGTGCTTCTACTAGATTACCGTTAATCAATTTATACATTTGCATTTTATATCTCCATTCTTTCAGATTTATATAATGGTGTTTTTGCATAAGCCATTAAACAATTATAAGCATCCAACCATTCTTGTTGCTGTGCAGGAAATACTGTTGTTTGTGCGCCTTCGTTTAATAACATACGTGTTTTTAACATTATACAGCGTGCATATACATCATATATATATTCTGGCACATTTAGATATTGATTTGTAACATCTTCATCTGTTGTAAATCTTGGCAATAAATTACCTGCTGTACGATTTCCTAAACAAGCTATATTTTTGTCATGATATTGCATAATCATACCAGTAACATTAGCATCAGCAGAAGTATTAGCTGGTGCAACTTGTATCTCTTCACTATCCCATTTATAAGACCATTGGCTTGGATGTCCCTTTGTCGCTGTTAATTCTGGAACATATACTAAAGGACATTTTTTACCGTCTTCATGTGTAAATATCATACCGTGTACAATACCATAAGGCATAGGATATGTATCTTGGCCAACGTCATTTACAAAAACATCTTCTTTAAAATTCCATTTCCAGTTATGTAAATCACGCATAAATTCACAAGCTTGATTAAAAGCTATTATAACAGAACTAGATACTTCATTTAACGATACAACGTTACGATTATCTACAATAGCTCTCTGATTTAAGGTTTCTTGTACTAATTCAATATAGTTTTTCATTGTTTACGCCTTTAATCTGCTGGTGTACTTATTTTATTTTTTACTTGTGTTTGTGGTGTTACAGACTCAACAGGAACTTCCATATTACCTTGTCCATTTGGAACTATAAAGCTTTCTGGCAAAGCACCTGTTTTTTCCCAAGTTTCACGAATCTGTTTTCTGTACAAATCGTCTTGGATGTTACCCATCATTTTAGACGCTTTTATACGATTATTTTCATCAACTTGCATTTGTTGACCAACTGTAAATAATTGTTGTAGAACATTGTCAGACAAGTCATTAGTATTGTTCAAAATAGCTTGTTGACGACCGCTGTTCAAATATTCGTCAGCATTTACACCCATAGCTTCGCAAACTTTACGTGCACTTGCTTCTAAGTTAACCATAGATGGGTCGTTAGAACCAATCTTTTCTAATACGTTAACAACATTTTGCATCTGTAATTGTTCGTTAGCATATTCCCAAGCTGTCTTAACAACATTTTCGTCAAATTCCTGATTTTCCATAATTTGTACACAATCTTTTAAGTATTTAGAAATAACGTTTAACATAATGCCAGATATTAACATATTTGGTATTAAACTTTCGCTTGTTGCAATACGTTTTACTTCAAATTCTGTCAAAGCTTCAGACTTTTCAGATAATTGACCGTTATCTATACCGCCAATTTCTTTTTCTAACTGTTTTGTAGCTTCTTGGAATAACAATAAAGGTTGTGCATTAAATACAATATCTTTAATAGCAGAAGGGTCTTGCATACCAGGATTATATGTAATATTTGCACCTGGTTTTAATTGTATAACTTCTTCGTCAAAGAAACCATTTGGAACATATTTTGGTGGGTTCTTTTGTAATTGTATAAAGTCCACAGCATCGTTGAATGTTTTTTCTTCGGAAGCACACAAGTCTAAGATATAGAATAATGGTGAAACACCACGTGTGCCATTTCCTTGCTGATGGAATGGAAAATAATATATTCCTGGTGTATATAAGCCTTTAGGTTTGAAATATACTAATTCCTGACGACCTATAACAACAGCCACATAGTTTTCATAAAATTTATCGTTAATAATAAAGTTACCATAATATGTCAAAACTTCAATCTGATTAAAACGACTTACAGAACCAACATCGTTCTTATCGTCTGTTTGTTGGTTTGTAGAGTTTTGTTCGCTAATCATCTGATCTAATTTTTCTTTAGATATTTCATAGCTCTTGTTTGATAATATTTCTTGCTTTGTCTTCCACTGTTTTACAATCTTATCGCAGTTATCAAAGTCTTCTGTACCTGGAACACGTGTAGGATCGTAAGCAAAGTTGCATGGGTTAATGCGAACAAAGTTTATTTTCTCGCCAACCTTTTGACGTGCAATAAATGAATTTTCACGAATAGAAACAATATCTGCTGGATCAACATTCATAATTTCTTCTATAGGCAAAGCAACCTTCTGATAAGTATTTTTAAGCTCAGCAGAAGCAACAACTTCACCGTAATCCAACATATCTTTCAAACAAACCAATAAATAACGTTTGTTTTCTATATTAAATGCCTTATTATATAAAGCATCAAAACGAGTCTTATCTAATTTCAAATATGACGAAATTTTATCATAGAACGTTTCATATAATATGCCATATAATTTATTATAATATTCGTAAGGACGGTTTAATGCGATCTTAGAGTGCCAATCTTTATCTTTTTTATTTTTAGCACAAGCAGTAGGTTTAGAACGCTCTACAACCGTATCACGATTTAATTTCAATGTACCAATTGGTTCAGACCATTGTGTCCACTTACTAGCAATATCAGAAACAACTTGAGTTTTTTGTTCAGCAGAAAGCTCTCTTGCTACAACTGAATTATTTTCGTAATCATATACTATCATAATATTTCGCTTTTGGGTTTTGGCAGGGGGAAAGGAAAAGAAAACCCCCTACCAATTGATTTAGTCAAAGTTAAGCAGCAACTGTAACTTCAACTTTTGCTAATGCAGCACTGTGAGATACAACGCATCCTGCAGCAAACAATGTTGACCATAATGTTTGGAAGTTGTCTTCAGCTTCAATCATACGATCAGCTATTAGTTTAACAGCAAAGTGAGCAGCTGATTTAATACCAGCAAATATTGTCACTTTCTTGGATGTTGTAGGTAAGTTAGAAGATTCTAATACCATTAAACCAGCGATTGTACCACGTACGATACCGTCTTTCCACATAGCAGATTTATCTGTGAAGTCTATTTTTTGGAAAGAAGGTTCTTTCAAGATATAACGCATTACGTCTGGGTTAACTACAACATAACCAGCTTCTTCCATACCTTTGTCTCCGAACAAGTCAGAAGAGTTAGATACTGGAACAGCACCAGCGTTTTTCAATATTGCAGCCATTTGTAACAATAAGTCATATACTTCGCCAGAAGCAGCAGTTGTAGCATTGAAACCAGTCAATGTGTTAGCAACTGGAACAGCAGCCAATATTGTGTTCATAACCAAAGTATCGATAGCTTGTGCGATTTTGTATTTTGCACGATCTATGATTTTTGCTTGGAATGCAACGTCAGCTGTTTTCAAAGCATAAGATTCAAAAGATACTGCAGCATATGGTGTGTTTGTCAAAGCTAATGTAACTTTGTTAACAGCAGCTGGAGTATAAGATATTGTTCCTTCTGTTCCTGCAGATTCACCATCTACATTACGTGTGTAGTAGTTACCTACGTTTACAGAGCTATCGCTAACGATTCTTAAGTGTATAGCATCAGAGTTATCAGCTAATTCAGAGCTATGATCCATAGCGATATGTTTGTATATACCTGTCAAAGACAAGTTTTTAAGTAAGACTTTTGCCCATTTTTCAGAAATGGATTCATATGGTCCTACTCCGTTTAAGAAAGCATTCATTGACATTTTTTTATATCCTTAGTTTTTGCTTTTTATATTGATTGTTTACGTTTCGGAGTAAAAATTGTCCGTTCGTTCTCGGGTCCGAAGATTGTCCGATAATAGACTCGGGTTTTATGTTCCTTACTATATAATACAAAAATCTCACATTAAAAATGGGGGTTTAACCCCCACTTTTTTACATATTCTTAAATTCTTCCTTTAGTTGTTCTTCTATGGACATGTTGTACCACTCTTTTTTAGGTGCTGGTGGATCAACACGTTCTGCTGTTTTGACAGACACAGTAGCTTTTTTCTCAGCCTGTTGTGCCATTTTCTTACGTTCACGATTCAAAACACGCTCTTCGGTCTTTTTTTCAATGTCGCTTATCATTTTTTTGATTTCACGAACATCTACACGCTTGTTTAATTTTATAGCGGCAACCAAAATATCTTGGTGTGTTTGATCGTTTAACCAATCTGGATCTTCTTTTTCCAAAGCTTCCAAACTTTCACGAACAGGTTGTAATTCTATCTCGTCACGATAACGATTAGCTTCTTGTTTTATGGCTGCGCTGGCATTCATAAAATCAACTTCTAATTGTCTATCTGTTCTTGGAGATAAGAAACCACGAGCTTTTTCTAATAAAGCACCGTCACCTGTACGTCTATATTGTTCCAAAGCAAAAGTAGCTTCTTTTAACTGTTCTGGATCGGTTATAGTCTGCATAGCTTTGTTAACCAAATCCCAACCAGCTTTACTTATTTCTTGTCCAACCATTTTATCAAATTCGCTAGAATCAGAAACTTTCGCAACTTCTGAAACTTGCTGAGATTTTTTAGAGTACTGTTTTTCAAGATTAGTATAAGCATTTTGTAAATCTTCAACAGTTTTGAATTTACCTAAAATCAATTCTGCTGGTTTTTCTTCTTCTACAGTTTTTTCTTCTGCTGATTCTTCTGGTTCGGTAGATTTTACCTCTTCCTTAGGTTCTTCAGTAGCTTCTGTAGGTGCTGGTTCTTCTGTATTTTCTACCGGTTTTACCTCTTCTACCTCTTCTTTAACTTCTTCTGTAGAAGTTTCAGTAGGTTCTGTAGTAGAAGTATTAGTATCGGTTTCTGCGGTAGAATCGGTAGATTTTAATAATTCTTCTAAATCTTGTCCAATTTGTGATTTTTCCATTGTCAGCTCCTTTATTATTTTCTTAAAAGATCTTCTACACGTTTTAGATCGTGGTCTAACCAAGTAGCATATTCGTTGATATATTTTTGTAAATCAGACATTGTTTTTTGCAGGTTGTTAAAATGTTTTTGTGTATATGTTATACAATCTCTTACTTCGTCCATTAAACCTTCTACATCGTTATATAACATACAATATTCGTCTAATAAGTGTTTAAATTTATCAAATTCTTTCATGTTTAATCCTTTAATAGTTTTTTAATTGCAAATGTAGCCATCATATAACCTTTGAAAACCAAAGGGTCTTGATTACTTAGAGCTTGTTGCGACATCTCCATCAGATAGTTTAGTAGTACTTTTCCTTCTGGTGTTCGTGCTGCTCTTTCTCTTAGTTGTTGTTCTGTTAGTTCTGCCATCTTTCTTTCCTTTCTGTTCTACAGCATCATCAATAGCGTCTGCTACTTCTTCGCTGTGTTTATCTATTTCTTCCATGTCTTTTGCAACAGCTTCTTCGCCACGTTCAGCAATTTCGTGTTCTACGATTAACTTAGCCATAGACGGTACAGCTGTTTCAGTTTTTAAGTTTTTACAAGTTTCTATTGCATCAAACAAAGCATTCTGCCAGCCATCAGCAATATTGATACCTAATATCTCGTTGAATTTACTTCTGTCAGCACAAGCTTCGTTAAAGCCTTCACGAGTTATCATTATGGTTTTACTGTAGTGTCCTGGTTTATCTGGATGTACACCATTGTTTACAGTAATAAAACCACCCATCTGGTTTGGTTCAAACGAACATGTAATCAACTTTTTCATTTAGTCCTCCGTGAGTTTTTGTACAAGTGATCTGTACTTTGTTAAGTTGTCTTGATATGCCTTTTCTTCAGCATATATTCGCTTTCCCGCCCACATAAAATATGTAGTAGGGTTAGCAGTCTTTTTAGGGTCACGTAGATACATCTCGTACGCTACCCCAGCCCTTTCGGGATATTTCTTTGTAAGATAAGCCCATTTCTTTTCGTCAAACATCCTACACCTCCGTTATTGTTGGCTTCCTTTTTAGGTCTGCCAAAAATTGTTCTTTTAATGATAATATTCTAGGTTTTTGTGGTTTCATAAAGTTTTCCAATACTGGATCATTTATCATCACACAATATGAAGCAGCATCAAATATATGCGATTTTGCATAATCAATAGTTTTCATACCAAACGCAAATGGCACTTCTATAATATTGCCAAATTTATCATAGCTTAACAATTTACATGAATGTATTAAATGTCTGCATTCAGGATTGACTAATATATGTACTTTTCCATCTAATCCGTGTACGTGCCAATCAAAGTTAGCAACACGATTTTTAATACTTGTATTAGCTTTTGGCACATTAAACATAAATGGCACTTTTTCACGCACTAAAATCTGCTCTATAATCGCATAGTTAGAATATTCACTGTTACTACTACGATTACGTCCAGAAGCATCACCATTTATTATGACTTTTTGACCATTATATTTTTTACGCCATATTTTTACAAACTCTTCAGCAACTTTATATGTACTTACATTTTCTAGTACTATCTCATCAGAAAAGTAGAAGTCCCTCCCCCCGTTCCAGTGGCATATAACAGAACATTGTGGGTTGATATTAAAGTCAAGTGACCAATAGACCAATTTACTGGTTTGTCCAATACCTATGTTTTTATCCGACCAAGATTTTACAACAGGATTGTCAGCCGATTTTCTTAGCTTACCAAGATATATCATCTCATAATCATCTGGACGATTCTTTTTCATAAGCTCTATATTCTGCAAAAATGCCTCTGGCATCGGGAACGGATTATCAAGATATGATTTATAGCAATAATATGTATCTGGACGTCTTTCAGCATCTGGTCCAAATAGCTGATATACAACGTCCGATTCGTTATCAGGGTTTGCACTAACTATTATAAAAGACCCTTCAGCACGAATCGTAGGATCTAGACTCTCCCAAGACGTTACACTAACAGCCTGTGCTTCTTCCACCCAACATATATCAACATTAGTTAATGATCGTATATTATTGGCACCAGTTTCTTTTAACCCTTTAAAAATAAACATCGTGCCATTGTCAGCCCTTATAGTGTCATTATATATAGTATAAGGCAGTTTGTTCTTATGTATAATATCACTCAACTGAGCGTGAACAGATTCCTTAATTGATGCCATAGTTTCACGAGTACACAATATACGCAACGGCATCATTAACCCAGCCACCAATAAACAGCTAGCAATATTCGTAGATTTTCCTAGACCAAGTCGCCCAGTAAGATATGCAAAGTATCTATACTTATAATTTACTACATTCTCTATTATCGGGCGAAAATCGTCAACGATCTCCATCATCCTCTCTACACCTCTTCGCCTTCGGCGGGCTCAGCAGTAGTTTCTGTTTCCTCCCGCTTTATCGCCAACCCAGTTATCGGATCACCAGCAGCCCCTATAAACTTCACTATAACCTCAGGCACTTTTTCCTCAGCAGTAGTCTGTTCACTCAAAACCTTGCTTCTACCAACTAAACCCTGAATCGCTTTTACAGCACCATCCAAAGTCTCCTTGTCCATCTGCCCTATCCCAGCTATCAACTGCCTCTCCATCTGGCTCATCAGTACCTGCTCGTCCAGCGCATTTATCCTCGCCAACCATTCCCCTTGACCAGCCTCATTCATCGCCATGCAAAAACTCGCCCAGCCCATCAACTCAAAATCTTCCCACTCATCAATAAAGTATTCCCTCTCAACTACCCCACGCTGAAAATCTTCCGCTACCATATCACAAAACCGCTTGCAATACTTGTCCGTCATCGCCACAGCAGTCTCAAAACATTTCTTCCCGTCCATTGCATTCCCTTTGTATATACATTATTATATCTAATCAGCTATGCCAGGTCTACCAAAAAATTACCCGCTAGTTTTAATATGACCCCTATATTTATCAATGACCCACTACCCCCCCCTCCGTGTCATTTATATCTGGCGTAACTATACATAATATTCCACGACTATACATAATACGGAGAGTCACCACCAATGTCAAGCCCCTATACATTGACAAATATCTTTTTAGTACTAAAACTATACATAATACAAGTTATACGCCTTTTTATTTAGAAATTAACAACAGGTTTTTAACACAAAAAAAACTTTATGAATTGATTTTTGTCAACTTTTTTTCATTTTACCCATTCTACCGATAGCGATTTTTATTCCACCGATAGCAAATCAGCAGAAATCTAACTTTTTTTACCCATTTTACCCATTTTACCCATTTAATATTATAAACGCATGAGTATATTAAAAAAAATATAATAAATAGTGTATCGGTAGAATCGGTCAAATGGGTGGAACGGGTAAAATAATTCTCTTACTTTTACATTTTTTACATTTTCTTTATATTTTTTTATTGTTTTTTAGTGATTTTTAGTTGTTTTGTATCGTGGTTTATATTTAATATGATTTTTTGCTTGACAAGTATTATTTTATGTGATTTAATATGTGATATAGAAAAACAAGGGAAAGTTGACAAAAAACGAGTACTTTGGAAGCAAAAAACGAACAGGAAACATTGGAGGAAAAAATGATGACATTGGTTGAAAATTTATTTATAGCTGGTATATTTTTAGGCATTGGATGTCTATTTATATGGGTTATAAGTTTATTTGAAAGAGAACACGAAGAGACGGTTGCAGAGAAACTTGAAAGACTTGCAAACGAAAAATATGAGTTGTAAACTTGAAAACAGATAAAAAAGGAGTAAAAAATGTCACAACAAAATTTTGAAAAATCAAAAAAGCTTTTAGATCTAGAATGCGACGGATTGTTTCATAGCAATATTGATTTTAATAAAAGCGTTAAATATGATCATACAGGCTGGCATATTGTTTATACAATAGACGATGAAATCCAGACTGAAGATATAAGTAACGAAGCTATGAAAGTTTTACGTTGGTTTTGGAAAAATATTGAAGCAAATGATTGACTTTTAAAAAAAATATATTATATTAGGTAATACATCACAAAAAGGAGTAAAAAGATGTCGGAAAAATTAGCAAAAATCATAAAAGAATTAAATGCACCAAAGAGTCAAAGAAATACCTTTGGAAACTATAACTATCGTTCAGCAGAAGATATTTTGGAGGCAGTTAAGCCTTTATTGGATGGTGCGATATTGAATATTAGCGATGATATTCTTGTTGTTGGTACAGATAAGGATACAATGAGATATTATATAAAAGCTACTGCAACGTTTATTGATGGTGACTTCAAACTATCATCAACAGCTTTTGCACGTGAACCATTATCTAAAAAAGGACAAGATGAGCCACAGATTACTGGAACAGCTAGTAGTTATGCTCGTAAATATGCCTTGAATGGTTTATTCTGCATAGACGACAATAAAGATCCAGATACAGACGAATATCACAAACAAACAAATAGACCTGATTCCGAAGAAGTGAAAAAGGCACGTGGTTTTATAAAAGATATATTAGATCAAGTACCAGTTGAAGCTGATACGTCTAAATATGACAATTATACAGAAATATCTGATGTAAAACAATTGCGTGCTATGTACACAGAAATCAAAAATACTTTCTTCGGAGGGAATAATGCGAATCATTAAGAACTTGCCACAGCATCTAGAAGACGGCGAAGCTAATCCTGAATGGCTAGCCGTCAGAGCTGGAAAATTTACAGGCAGCGATTTTCATCAATATCTAAGCATTGTAAAGAAAGGTGAGTTATCTGATAGTGCAGAATCAGCTTTGTATGAAAAAGTACTGGAGTCTAAAGGCGAAATATTTGAACGTACAAAGACCGAAGCTATGGAGCGTGGCAACGAGTTAGAAGAAACTGCTCGTAGTGCGTACTGGGCTGAAACTGGTGCAGATGTAGAAGAAGTCGGTTTTGTTGATTATGAACAGTTGCGTGCTGGATGTAGTCCTGATGGTATTATGTATGATGTAACAGGTAATATCAAAAAAATCATTGAGATAAAATGTCCTGAATTAAAAAACTATCTAAAGATGGCGAAAGGTAAAATTCCACCAGTATATCAGACACAAATGCAATATAATATGTTAATTACTGGTGCAAAAGAGTGTGACTTTATTGTATTTTATCCTGGAATGAAATTGTCTATTCAGACAATACAAGCTGATCCAGAATATCAACAGATGATTTTGGACGCACTTAATAGATTGAATGAAAAATACGTAGAAATAGCTGAAGAAATAGAGGAAATGACACTGAAGTAATCAAAATTAACAATCTCATAAATGAAAGGAAAAGGAAATGAGAAAGATATTAGTTACAGATAATCCAGATGCCAAAGAGAATGCAACAAAATTTGCTCGTACAGTTTTTACTATTGCCGAAGCAAAAAAGATGGATTATGAAAATATTGAAAGCATTTTAGTAGATGGAGAACATCCAGAAGTTTTTGATAAATGTAAACCAGAAACTATAATGCAATATACTGACGCATCTATAGATTTTACAGCATCTAATAGTGTGATCAGAAAGTTTTTGAAAGAACACGTGAAGGAATATGTCAGACCTGTAAAAACACAAGCTGACGAATATATCACGGGGGAGAATTTTCCTTCCGACAACTTTTTACAAACTCCCCCACCAAGTTTTGAAGATGATTTTGATGGCGAATTACCTATAGAAGATCAGATCGCAATTCTACAACCTTTATTAGAGGGAAAACGAATCGGTGCTGGTAGTATTGCCGAATTGACTTCACAATTAACAAGGTTGTCAAAAGAAAATGGTTTATTTCTATGCGATAAGATCACAGGATTATTTCAAAGCCGTTTTTCACACAAACCTTTGATCACTGAATTTCAAGCACAAACGATATTTGAAACACATTTCTGCGATAAATTAGCAATCAGAAAAATTAGTTATAAGTCTGATGCTAGCACTGGCGAAACAAAACAAGAAATCAATTATAAGAGTGTTTCTCGTGCTGATCTAGATCTATTATGGAGAAATATCAAACTATCTTGTAAATTTAATTCACGTAAGATATTCTACGATTCTATTCCAAAATGGGATGGTGAAGTACGTATAATGAGCTTCATGAAAGATTACTTTGGTTGCGATGCTAATCCTAACTTTTTCTTGCTGTTAATGACAAGTATAATTGGTAAGATTGTATCGCCAGAAAAGAATTATTGTCCATATTTCTTTGATTTTGTATCACCAAGTAAAGGTATAGGTAAATCATTACTATGCAGAAGATTGCTTGGTAATAAATACGTGGGTTTTTTAGAAATGACTTCACGTAAGGACGATTTCTTTGTAAACGCTTATGATGGTAACAATATCATGGTGGTTGACGATGAATGTAATTGGTGTACTGGAAAAGGCTTTAATAAGATTACAAACGATGAATTAAAATCTTTGATCACGACACCAGTAGATAAATTCAGCCGTAAATTTCAACAACCAGAAGAACATTACCGTAGTTTTATTATTGTAAGAACATCTAATGACGTTAATCAAGTATATTCAACAGATGAACGTCGTCAGATAATCTTCCAATGTAAATTAGATCCAAGAGAATGCAGAATCAAAAACCTACCAGATTCATTCTTTGAACAGATGTTAGCAGAAGCAAAAGAATATTATGAAGCTCATGGTATGTATCAGTTATCAGATGCAGATTGGGACGATGTTATGGAAACAAATAAAGAAAACTATAATTGGGAAACACCAGAAAACTTTACGATCATATCTTATTGCGATTCTGTTCGTGAAGCACCAGACGCTTGGGGTGTTAAACCTGTTGCTGATAAGTTTAATGGCTTTGTTTGGGGTAACTATAAGAAATATGTTGAATGGTGCCAAGAGAATCATAAAGAAAAATACATGTTACAAAATCGTGCATTCTGGAGAGCTATAAAGGCATTATCAGACATAAACGAACATAATATTGTAATGTTGTCAGATCAAAAATACGATACACAAGATGGCGGTCACTGCAGAATATTCCGTATAGACTCTAAAAACGTCCAAGTAGTAGATCCTGCAAACATAGAAGATATTCCATACTAAAAAGTACTTGACAGTATTAAAAATAACTGATAATATCATAATCAAAGGAGAGCTAAATGTTGAAAAAAATAAATTATCCAGATAAGCCAGAATTAGAAGTCGGCGATAAAATAGACTGGATGTTACCAGAAATGCTACATAGAGCACCAGAGTACGAAGACTATCTTTGCCTGTCTGATTATTGTGATTGGTACGGCATAGACCAAGAAGAGATAGAAGAAAAAGATTATGTTGGCAGAGTATCTGCTTTGTGCGAATGGATGGACGAATGTTATTACCAAGACACAGACTATGACGAAGACTTCGGCTACGCTTATTTTGTAAATGATGCCGATGAATTGCCATTTGCTAAACGAGAAATACTTAATGACGGCTTTGTAAAATATAGCTGGAACGGACAAAGTATAACTAAAAAGGAGAATTAAAATGAGAAAGCATTTAAACCTATTTTCAGACATTCATTTTGATGCAGTACCACCAACACAAGATGAAATAGAAGCGTTGGCGAAAGCAACAACTAATATGATTATGGACCCAACAAATACAACAATAGCAGTAATGTTGGATAATAATGGCAACGCAATACAATTTACAAGGTAAGGAGGACTAAATGACTTATAATGATTGCTGTTTGCGTGCACTAAAACATGGTTTTTCATATTGTCCAGATTGCGGACAGATGTTCACACAATACGAACCTAACAAAAAGACCGCTTTGGTGTTAAAGAAACAAAGGAGTAGATAAATGTGGACGGCAGAATTATATATTTATGACCACGATTCAGACCATGTTGGCTTATTGGGAGAACCAGATGCTTTTTATACAGCAGATACAAAACAAAAAGCCGTTGATGGTATTATGCACTATGTAATGACTATGTGCGAAGATACAGATAAAATAGCAATAAAATTAACAAAGGAGTAGATAATGATAGAAAAATTAGATAGATTACAGGGCAGAAATATTTATGAGAACACAGCCCTTGCAAAAATCAACGAAATCATAGACGTTGTCAACATACTTATTAAAGAAAACAACATCCACGAAGAACAGATTGACGAACTGCAAATGAAAGACGAAGATTTAGCGGAACGAATAAACTATACTTTAGCTAAAGTCACTGACGATAAAGAAGTATTAAAACAACTTGACGAAAAATATAAACCAGCCGACCCGTTTGCTGAACAAAGAAAATGGATTGGAAAGCTGTGCAAGTTTTGGGATAAAGATAAAGAAAAAAACAGCTTTACTGTTTTGGGTGCTATAGAAAACGGAATGTATTACACAGAGGATTGTGAAATTTTTCTGAATTGCGAACCAGTAAAACCAGATGATGATGTGATTTACAAAGGAGAATAAAGATGGCTACTACAACATACGTAATAACCATAGAAGACGAAGCCAATCCAAATGGAATTATAAAAGTATACGAAACAGATGGTGGATGCTATGACAATTTTTCATATAAAAACTTTGAAATAACCGAAGAATTCAAAGAAACAGACAATGAAGATTTCAACGACATAGCAAGGTGGTTAACAAAAACAATACTTGAAATAAAAAAACTAGAAAACCAAGACGAATTCGCACACTGCGATTGGAGTGCAGAAAACGAATACGAATTCAAAGTATCAATAACACACAAATAAAAGGAGTAGATAGATGAAAATAACACGCATACTATACATAATACTGGCTCTGTTAATAGGTATGACCATCTATCAACAGTTTGAATTGTACCAGATACGAACAGAATTACAGAGCATAGAATCTGAAATATTAAGTTAAAGTAGTTAACATATTGGCTACTTTACAAAAGTGTAAAAATAACAAAATTGTAAAACGGAGGGTGATTTGATTATAGATTTTAATATACCAGTACATAATGGCAAAGAGTGGACAATAGATGTACATAAGACCCTGCCAAGTGGTAAATTGTTTATACAGAAGATGCGTTTTGAAAATAACGATGACGCTTTTGAATACTATAACTTTATACAGGAAATATATAAAAAACAACAGCAAAGGAGTAAATAATGGGTAAGGGAATCAAATTTGATACTAAAAAACCAAGAATCGCAGAAATGATAATAGACTTCAAGGATAGTATTGAAAACTGGATTAAATACCGAAACAAAAAAACAAAAAACAATAAATATATAGAAATTCATATTGATAGTAAAAAATATGGAAAACATATAGTATTGATAGATTATATTGATGCATATTTATTGGTTGGACAAGAATTGAATATAAAAAAAGACATTACATATAAAACTCCAGTATATTACGCATATATAAACAACACAAGATTACATAGAATAATTACAGGGTGTCCTGATAATATGGTTGTTGACCACATAAACCATAACACATTAGACAACAGAAGATGTAATTTACGTGTTGTTACAAATAGAGTTAATGCACAAAATAAAATATATACAAAAAAAATTCCAGAAAAATATATTTATTGGCACAGTAGAGATAAAGTATTTGAAGTAATTTATGTGTATAAAAATCAAAGATTTAATGTTGGTAGGTCACCAAACCTACAAGAGGCTATAAAAATCAGAAATAACTTTTTAAAGGAGCATAATTATGAGTAAAGGTATAAAATACGATAATGGTAAAAGACGTATAGCAGAAACAATAATAGACTTTAAAGATTCTATTGAGGCTTTGACCGACGTATGGACGTACGGAGCAAATAAATACGCCAAGTCTAACTGGAAACAACTAGACAACGCTATAGATCGTTACACAAACGCTATGCTACGTCATTTATTAGCAGAAGATACGAATCGGTACGACGACGAAACAAAGCTACTTCATGCAGCTCATATTGCGTTCAACGCACTAGCTAGACTACATTTTATAATTGAAGAAGAAAAGGAGAAAAAATGATTATAACTATGACTTTTAACCCATTGCCAAACAACGACGATCAACACATGTTAAATATACATAATAAAGCAGTAGATTTATATCTGTTTGCACAAGCTATGAAAGAATTAGCTCACGATATTCGTAAAGAAGGAATAGATACGAATACTATTTTAGATCGTATTTATGACGAATTGGCAGATAAGGAGTTAAATAATCTATTAAGCGAATAATAAAAAAATAAAAAAGTATAAAAAAATACTTGACATTATTAAATATAAGCATTAAAATCAATAACGTATTAAAACAAAAAGGAAACAAAATGAGAATACAAGCAAATTTTATAGTAACAGATAAACAAACAAAACAAGGCACTTCTACTGATGGTCGTGATTGGAAATTGACCGAATATGTTTTGAAAGAAAATGTTGACGCAAGTCAAGAAACATTGATACCAGCAACAGCTTCATCTTCTGTTGAAGACTTAACCGTTGGTGCTGAATACGAATGCACCTTGTTTGTAAATAGTCGTAAATTTATCGGAAAAGACGATATAGAACGCCTTTATCCATCTTTCCGTATAGCATCAGTTAAAAAAATAAAAGACGCACCAGAAGCCGATTCTAACGCAGAATTGACACCTGCAGATCTAGAAGACTCCGTGCCATTCTAAAGGATAGACAATGGAAAAACTATTATCTATTAAAGATGTATCAGCAATGTTAGGAATATCTGCCAACACGATCAATGGCTGGATATTCAAAAAGACAATGCCGATACCATACTATCACATCAACGGACGATCAATCAGATTCAAGGAAGAAGACATTAAAGCTTACATTGATTCTGTAAAAGTTGAAAAGGATATATAATGAAAACTCAACAACAACTAGAAACGGCATTAAAAGTCAAGCAGAAGGAATTACAAACTGCCAAAGACCGTCTGCATGACGTACAGTGCTGGATAGATGGTGCAAACTTTCTGCAGTGCGAAGATATGTTTATTTCTAGTATTGCTGAGCGAAACGAACTAAACAAACGAATTGAGAGGTTGGCAACACAGGTTGAAATCATAGAGTGGCTGCTAGCCTAAGGGGATTGGGCAATGGGTATTTGTTCATATACCTCCTCCTTACTTGCTGACATACCAAGTGCCCAAGATGTATGTCTTTTACGGGTGGCGTTTTTTTTATTTCTTAAAACTTTCTCTCTCCTTCGCCACCCACCAAGATTTGAAACAAGAACCAATTTAGAGAAAAGGAAGGGCTATGAATTGGAACATTATAAACAAACCGTGCACAGAATGGTCAAAGAATGACTGGAGAGAAGCTTACGCTCAATATTGTAAGACTAATATGTTTGGACCTATGACCAAGCAACAATACTACGATTTTGTATGCAGACGCAATGCCAGATTATACCAGAAACAACCAGAATATACTAAAGAGCAGATTCATAAATGGCATTTAGGAAAGATTGCTGCTTTGAAATGGGCTAGATCACGTAACTGCGACATCAACGGCAGAGATTTAGATATAATCCGTGCAGAACAGAGAGATTCAAATATCAGCCAGTTAGAAGAAGATATACTGGACTTGCAACAGAAAATGTACTATTATCACGAAAACAAGAGTTTATAATGGAATTACCAACAATACTAATTGACACACGTGAACAGACCCCTTTAGAATTTACAGGGCTACACATCAGGGGTGTTAATTCTATGCCGACTAAAGTACAGAAACTTGATGAAGGCGATTATTCAGTTGAAGGCTTGGAAGATGTTTTGTTTATAGAACGTAAGTCAGTCAACGATTTATATGGTACTATATTCAAAGGCAGAGAACGTTTTGAAAGAGAGTTAACAAGAGCCCAGAAACAACAAAAACGTTATTTGATTATTGAAGCCACACCATATTTATTTCTAAAATATTTACAGAATCACGACAAGATGCACATGTATAACGCTGCCATCGCAACACTGGAATCTTTTGCACAGAAGTACGATCTACGTATCCGCTGGTTAAAGACACGTGAAGGGTCAGCCGAGTATGTTGCAAAGCTTGCTATAAGAACCAAACTAGAACAGGAGAACAAAGATGAAATTCACGCTTAAAGAGGTACTGAATGCAGGTTCTCATAAATTCAAAGAATCTGAAATTGATCTGGTCACCAAACGCAACTTGGAAGACTTAATAGATAAAGTTAATGCACTGGGTTATCAACCACCAATGATAGCTAGCTCGTGCTTACGATCACTGGAAGATCAGAAACGCATAAATGCACAAGCTATGGGATCAAGCCATCTGTATGGAAGAGCTATAGATATTTCAGACCCTAAAGGAGAATTAAAAACTTGGTTATTACAAAATCAGGCAAAATTGGTCGTATTAGGACTTTGGATGGAACATCCTGACTATACCAAAGGCTGGTGTCACCTTCAGACGATTCGTCCTAAGTCTGGTAATTTACTTTTTATACCATAAAGCAATAGGAGTTGAGAATGTTATTCTGGAAACCAAATACACACCCAGATTTTGACCCTTACTTTAATCCACATATTCGCAAATGGTGTGTGTCTATACAATATCTTAAAGTGTTTTATTTTGATACCTACCAACAAGCTGTAGATAGTCTGCCACAACTACGCCAATATCGTTTGGACGTGCTAGCAGATGTTGAAAGCAAAAATAAGAAATTCTACGAGGCTCGCAAAAAAGCAGAACGTTTGCAGGCAGAAGCTCTTAAAAATGCCAGAGAAGAAAGCAAAGACACTTCTGTTGACTATAAAGACCTTGTAACTCACGACAGAGAAAAGGTTCGTAAAATGATTCTGGACGGTGTGGACGACTACGAAATCATTGTAAAGTTTAATCTAAACAATGTATCACTCGCAGCACTAAAACAGCACATGAAAAAATAAGGCGGCTACAAATTGTAACCGTCTCATTATTATCTCAATATCGTCTCAAAATCGTCTCATTATTTTAGAAACTTCATACCAAAATATAGACCTATCAGAGATACCAAAGCCAACGAAATTATCTTCCATTTAGCTTTGTCAGCTTTTAATGTAGCTTTTTCTGCTTCACAAGCTTTTTCAATACTCGCTATTTGCGTTTTAATCGCCTCTATTTGCGAGTTTATAGCTTGGGTCTTGCAATTAGACGTCAGAGATTTTTCCAACGCCTCTAGCTGTGTTTTTGCTGAATCACTCGCAGTCCCCGTTGCTGTAACACCAGTACAAGAGCAAAGCAGCAAGAAAGAAAATAGTAAGCATAGACATCTCATTTTATCCCTCTGTATCATCACCGCATTTCATTATAGCCTCTTTGTATAATAATACAATTATTTAGTCTTTTGCATTTTTTTAGTTAAAACGGCTGTTTGTGCTTTACCAATAACTACTTGTGGAATAGTGGTGATTTTCACATCTGGTATTATCTGGTAACCGTTTCCTTTTGCAACTAGACGTAAATTAACTTCGCCAAACCCAGAAAACGCTGTATGATTATAAAAACGTTCTGCAAAGTTTGCATTATAGTCTATAGTGCGTCCTTTTTGATAGCTTGGTGTTTCTATACATTGGCGGTTTTTCATAACTACTTCACCGTCTTTATCTATGTGCATTACAGGTGCAGAATAATCTATCAAAGCATTATGTTTGTGTCCCAACCAAAGTAAATCTGCGTTAATACCTTTTGTTAAAGCACCAAAATCTAACATACCTTTTGTAGCAGGTGCAGAACCACCGCAACCATGATGTGCAAATATATCGTAATGTTCTTCTTTTCTATTAGCTTTTATTTTGAATGTAAATCTTAAGAAATTCGCATAGTTTCCATATAAAATCTTATGGTCTTCGCCTTTGTTTAACATAGTAGTAAGCATCTGTAATAAATCTATACCGTTGTATTTCATAATAGATTCTTCATGGTTACCACGTCCCATAAATATAATATGCTTCTGATATGGTTCTAAAAAGTCACAAGCGTTCTGCAATTTAATATTTAATTGTTGGTCTGTATTTTCAATTAAGTGTGCTGCCGAACGTTTTCTGTCCGATAATATAATAGCATCAAAAAAGTCACCATTAAATAAAATATAACGACCATCTTTTACACATGCGTCTAAATGTGCCTTTAATGTTTCTCTGTCACAATCTGGTGAGTCAAAGTGTATATCGGAAAACAATCCTAGTTTAATTACTTGTCCTGCTTTTCCTTCAGTTAACCATTCATAAGCTTTCATTCTTCTACTCCTTCTGTTTGTTTTAATGTCTTTTATATCTGTTTGTTAGCTTTTTGATATTTGTCGCAAACCCTCCTTATATTACCGAGATTTGATACTTCGTAATTCTCGTAACCTATTATATTCTTCCATTCTTCTTTTATCACAGCAATACTCCTTTGACTGTTCACTCAACAAACAACGTTGGCAGGGATTGAGTGGTTCCTTTTCGGTAGCGAACCTAGCCAACGCATCTATTATAATATTTCTATCACTCTGTTTCAACCAATATTTTTCTAAAGCATTAAAACATAAATTGATTTTTTGGTCTTCCCATTGACATAAAAAAAGATTACCTTTAATTTGGTTTATAACTTTTATAGCGGGACGTATATTATATTTTTGAGATGTTACAAACAAGGGTGCTTTACTGCGTGGTACAACGTGTTCTCTACTGTTTTTCCCTTTTGGTATTTCTAAACCAGAAAGAAAACATGTTGCCATCTTATTCTCCTTTTTTTATACTATACACCTTATCACCAAATTTTACAAGGAAATTTTTAGAATCTCGTATTATTTCACATAACCACAATAACACACCTGTTATAAATCCCGAGCAACCAACTAAAACTTGATACAAATTACTTATTACTTCATAGTTGCGAAAAATACAAACTATGTTGATAATGATACACAAACAACCAACTACTCTCGCGTAAGAATATTCACCGTTCGAATCTTTTAACCATTCTGTAGATCTCGGCAATTCATAATGGTTCTGTTGAAAAG
>JAKSTE010000019.1 GCA_024402735.1 Alphaproteobacteria bacterium | reverse complement strand
GCCAAGGAGCCACAGATACATATAACGGTGTAAATACAGATAATTGGAGTGCTGGTAACGAAGATGGTGGTGGCCAATGTTGGTGCAGAATAACAGGAGAACAAAGTTTAGACTCTACCAACCCGACATCTTTAGATTTGAAATGGGCATTTTATGGCTGGCAGGATGATTGTCATAGATATTGCGCAAATCAATGTGGATATTTCTTACACAATACAGAAACTTTAAGAAGAGGAATGTTTAATTTCACAGAAATACAGTACAAAGACTGTGAAGCAGGATATTATTGTCCAAATAATACTATTCCTTATAATAATGACGGATGTAAACAACAACTATGTCCTGAAGGATATACATCCGATGCTGGAGCTTCATCTATAACACAATGCTACAGGACTATACAACCAGGTAAATCTATAAATGATAACTATGAAGAAATAGACTGCCCTGCTGATAAATATTGTCCAAACGAAGTAAAAGTATATTATCAGGAAACACAAAAATCAGAAATAGAAGTAAATTGCCCAACAAATTATACAAGTGATCCTGGTTCTAAAACTAAACAAGAATGCTACATTGCAGCAGCAGCCAGCACATATGTAGATTGTGGGCTTGAAGAAACACTTATCCAATCTCATACTCAATCAGAATACTGGCACAAAGAAGAAGGATTCTCATACCCAGATAACTGGAACGTAGATAATAACAGTTGGGCCAACGTATTTTACAACGATAATGTTAATGAACCAGGAAGAACTTATGTACAAGGACGTTCAGCATGTAGTAATTTATCATCAAACAAACAATATGGAACATACACAGAAAACGAAGATGTTGAATTTGAACCAAGCAGAGCGGATGGCACATATTGTTGGTGCAAATCAGAAATACCAACAGGATCTAAATGGATAAATGTAAACTATACACAACCATATAATAATGAAACAGATTGTTGGTTCCAGTGTTCTGGATTGTGCTCAAATCAAATGGAAACAGTTGTTGCAGCTAGAAAAGCTTTACATAGTACTACAACATGTAGAATAAGCACATGTCCTGCAAATCATTATTGTCCAAGTGGTGTTGTTCATTATGGTGACGAAGGCAACCAAACAATAAAACCATGTCCTGCAGGTACAACCTCTCCTGCTGGTTCTACAAGTATCGAACAATGCGTAGTAGCAGCTTGCTCTGCAAATGAATATATGGAAGATAATATATGTAAACAATGTCCAAACGATTGGTTCTCTCCTGAAGGATCTATAGGTATAGGTTCATGCGGACGAATATTACACATAGGGGACTACAGTATATATTTACGTAGTCAAAAGAAAACCACACCTTCATTAAATGTTGATGTAGATGGAGATGGAAACGCAGATTTCTTTGGAAATATGACACCAGTACCAACAAATATAAACAAAGATTCTAACCGTAAAGTAAAAATACAATACAACAATCAGTTGTTGTACTTGTATGACGATACAATAAAGGAGATACAACAATAAACAGATTAATTAATTGTGGAATTCTCTCTTTAGTACAAACTTTCCAAATTTAAGGATTCCACAACTAATTAATTGAAAGATTTTTTAATAGTGGAATTCTCTCTTTAGTACAAACTTTCCAAATTCAAGGATTCCACTATTAAGAAATTTTAGTTTTGTACCTTTTATAAGTTGACAAATTAATTTTATGTTTATATATTAGATATAACCCAATTTTGGCTATATCTATGAACAAAAATAACAATTTTTTATTGAAACTATTTTGGTTCTTTATCATGGAACTATTTGTTGGTATTCCAGTAAATAAAAGCCACGAAACAAATGATTTAGATATCACCAATTCAAAAACTTTAAATAATTTAGTTATAAAGCCAATCGAACACGTAAGTTATTACACTGACACCATTGCAGAAGTTGGTCCTACTCTATTGTTTTATAGTAACGGAAATATAACACGCTTATATAAAGACGGGGAAAGTCGTTATAAAATGCAATTACCATACTTCTCTCATGAAAATTGGCATCATCACAACGATAATTTAAAATATCGTTATTGCAAACAACTGTCCACCCAAGAATATGTTAAATTATGCGCCTGGGATGAAATTTCTGCTAACTTGTGTGCCATTTTAACAGCCAGATATGAATATTTATACGCTCAAAACCAACAAGCTATTATAAAAAACTATGAAAAAACATATATGAGCTTTTATTTTAATGCGATTAAATCCGGGAAAATAAAACCTTCAACATCTGGTATTACAGAAGAAGAATGTAAATTATTAGTAAACGGAACTACAAATATGTGGTTAAAAAATTTTTGGCCTACTTATTCAGATAAAATTATAAAAAAATTAAACACACACATAGATATATTTGGAGTTAAGGAAGGAGAACATCAGGAGTATACATCTTTCCGCGACCAAATGCTTACTTTGGGTGGTGTTAATTTTGGTAATTATTTACAAAAAGACATTATCATAAAAAATAAAACCGTATTATCCATAGAACAGTTATATAAAGTTAATAGTTTTAAAAAAGATTGGAAAGACATAGCTATAAACATTACACAATTTAAAGAACAATTAGCTTGTTTTTCACCACAACAACAAAAACAATTTATAAAACACATTGTACTATCTACAAAATTAAAACATATATTACACGATATACAAGGTACAAAAACTGCAATTAATGAACCACTTGTACAAAATATTTATACTGTTATAGAGAAAAACTTACAAGAAGACCAAAGTTTTTTAACTTGGTTAAATTCTATACAAGTATCAGATCAGTCATTAACATATTATGATCCTAAGACATACTATAAACAATGTATAAAAAATTTATACACATACAACAATACCAACTTAATGAATGTTATTGGCGAAAAACATCTTATTGAGCCAAACAGCTACCAATACCCTTTTATGGGTTATCAAAGAATATATCCAGAAATATATACTTCATTCAAAGAATTAGTTGAGCCACAAAATGTAAACACATCCTCAAAATACAAAAACAACACAGAACATCATAAATCTGATATACAGTACATTGACTTACCAGACTTTTCTCAACCAATTTTAACAGCCTCAAATAATATGCAAAAATCTCAAATCAAACAAATTATTAGAGATTTTGAAGACTTTCCACAAGTGCTTAAAGAATGTGATACTAAAGCACAAATAAAATTCTTAAAACAACAATCTTTAACTAGATAAATCTTGTTTTAGCCTTAACTATAAATTAAAATATAAACATGCAAGTATATGACGTAATTATTATTGGTGCGGGAGCTGCTGGGCTGATGGCAGCTAATGTTTTATATCAGCGAAAAAAAAGTTTTTTAATATTAGATTTAGGTGATAAACCAGCAAGAAAAATAGCTGTATCTGGCGGAGGAAAATGTAATTTTACTAATTCAGCAGCTAATTACACTCGTTATTTTGGAACAAATTCTAATTTTACTCGTTCTGCTCTATCACAATTTTCTCCATTAAACACACTAGAATTTATACAACATCATCATATTCAATATACAGAACCTGAACCGGGAAGATTTTTCTGCAAAAATTCTGCGATAGAAGTAATTGATGCACTGTTAAAAGACATCCATTACAAAACCATCAAAACATCCGTAAAAGTAACTAATGTAGTTAAACAGCATGATATATTTGTAATAGAAACAGAATCTGATGTTCGTTTTGAGGCAAAATCTGTAATAATTGCAACAGGCGGTTTGTCTTATGACCATCTAGGCGTAAGTAATGTAGGACAGACTATAGCAAAGCAATTTGGTCATAAAATTATACCTATCCGCCCTGCTTTATGTGCCTTAAAGACATCCTGTTTCTCTGCAAGTTTATCTGGTATCTCTATTCCTGTAGAAATTAATATAGAAAAAACAACTATTAAAGATAATTTGTTATTTACACATTTCGGTATTGGTGGACCAGCTACATATAAAGCAAGTTTATTTGATATATCTAAACCTTTTTATATAAACTTCTTACCTAATATAGACATCTTACAAATATTAAAACAGACAAAACAAACCAATGGTAAAAAAACTTGTGCTAGCATACTTTCTGAATATCTACCAAACAACTTCGTTAAATGGTTTATTGGTTCTAATACAAAACATATTGCAGATTATAAAGATGCAGACTTACAGCAAATCGTTAATAAATTAACCCATTTTCAAGTTGCTGATGCAAAAACTACCGGATTAAATTCAGCAGAAGTTACTTTTGGTGGTATCGACACATCTAAAATTTCATCAAAAACTATGGAATCACAGTTATGCTCCGGACTATTTTTTGCGGGAGAAGTTCTTGATATTACGGGAGATTTAGGTGGGTTTAACTTACAATGGGCCTTCTCTAGTGGGTTTGTAGCAGGATCTAATGCTTAAGCTAATTCTCCGACAAATATTCCATCAGATATATCTTTTATTTTAACATCACATATCATTCTATTTGGTAAATTTTCGCCAACTATTTTAATATCTATATCATCTGGTGTACGTCCTATATTATTTTGTTCCACCAAAACAGATACTACCTTACCAATCTGATTTTGCATAAATTCTTTGCGGTTATTTTCTGCAAGTTTATTTATTATTTTTACTCGTTTCTTAGCAATAGATCTATCTACCTGATTAGTCATTAATGCCGCTTCCGTATCCGGTCTAGCAGAAAAAGGGAAAGCATGCACATGAACCAATCCCATTTTTTTAATAACATCTACCGTTTCTTCAAACAACTCTTCTGTTTCACCAGGGAACCCACAAATAATATCTGCACTAAAGCTTGTTTGAAAATCTCTGTTGGCATCTTTTACAATTTCACATAATTTCTTTGAATCATGACGTCTACGCATAGATTTTAATATCTCATCACTTCCAGATTGCATGGAAAGGTGGAGATGAGGCATAAAACGTTTATCTTTTTTCATTAAATCAATAATTTTAGGCACTTCTGGAGAAGCTGGGTCGATAGAAGATAAGCGTAAATGCTTTAATTCGGGAACATCTTTTAAGAGATTTTCACATAAATCAGACAATAAAAAAGGTGTTCCATTATCGTTACGTAAATAACTAGCAGTATCTACACCTGTTAATACCACTTCATAAAAACCGTTTTTAATCGCCTCTTTAACATCAGCTAGTATTTCTTCATATGGGAACGATACAGACTTACCTCTAAGTAATCTTGTTACGCAATATGTGCAATCATGATTACATCCATTTTGAACTTGTACAAATTGTTTAGATAATGTTGATTCTGTATTTTTAAAACAGGTTATTTCTGGATGTTTTATATCAAAATTGGCTTCAGACAAAGCTTCTGCATAAGCTTTTATATTCATTTTTTTAAAATTATCAACTACAACTACATGTGGTATACTAGAAAAAAGCTCACTGTTACGTGTTGCCCCACATCCTGTCACAAAAATTACCACATTTGGATTCTCTCTTGCTATTTTTCTGACAGCCTGAGCTGACTGTCTTTCTGCTTCGGCAGTTACGGCACAAGTATTAACAAAAATTGCAGTATCTACTATTGTATTTAACTTACTTGCAATCTTTTCTGATTCCAAAGCATTTAATCTACAACCAAAAGATAATGTTTTTATATTCATATTTTTATTTTTCTTCTTGCTTTTTTAGCATTCATAAGGCATTATATCGTGGTTAAAAATGTTTGCAACAAAGGATTTAAGATGGCACGTGTAACAAATTCAGATACTTTACCATTTGTAGAAAGCCGCTATGAATTAGGAATGTTGGCTTCTCAACGTGTTCGTGACTTGAATGGTGGTACAGAAGCTGTAGTAGAAAAGAAAGACGACAAATTAACAGTCGTTGCTCTTCGTGAAATCGCTAGTGGAAAATTAGACGTAGATTCCGTACGTCATGAATTTATAGAATCTTACAAAGATACTCCTTCCGTTTCTGAAGAAGAAGCTTCCTTGGAAGTTACATCTGAAGATCCATTATTGCGCGAAATAGATGCTGAATTATCTAGTTCTCTAGTAACAGAAGAAGCTACAGAAACCGCAGATGAAGAAGTAGCAGAAGAAGCATCTGACGAAGAATAATACAAAAAATAGTTATTCTGGAGACGTCGCATAGTTGGTCTAGTGCGCCACATTGGAAATGTGGTATACTCGCAAGGGTATCAAGAGTTCGAATCTCTTCGTCTCCGCCAGAAATTTAAGAATTTAGTTACTTTTCACTAAAATTTGATATCATTGTGTAAAAAGAGATAATTATGTCTAATTACAAACAAAACAAAGCACTTGATGATAAATTAAATTTTGAAACGATCGAACAGCGTTGTATGGATTATTGGCAAGACAATAACATATATGCATATGATAAAGATGCACCTAGAGATAATACATACGTTGTAGACACACCTCCTCCAACAGTTTCAGGTTCTTTACATATCGGTCATATTATGAGTTATACTCAAACTGATATAAAAGTTCGTTGGCAAAGAATGAACGGAAAAGCTATTTTCTTTCCTATCGGATGGGATGACAATGGCTTACCAACAGAACGCCGTGTTCAAAATTACTATGGTGTTTCTTGTGACGCAGACTTGCCTTACGATCCTAATTTTGTCCCTGCTCATGTTGAAGATGTAAAAGAATTAAAAGCTATCTCTCGTAAAAACTTTGTAGAAACTTGTAATTTATTGACTCAAAACGATGAACAAGTTTTTGAAAACATATTCCGTAGAATTGGTCATTCTTACGATTGGAATTTAAAATATTCCACAATTTCTCCTACGGCGATAAAAGTATCTCAAAAATCTTTTCTAAAATTAGTTCAAAAAGGTTTCTGTAAATGTGTTGAAGCTCCTACTATGTGGGATGTAGATTTTCAATCTGCTATAGCTCAAGCTGAAATAGAAGATCGTGAAACAGCTGGTTTCTTCCATGATATTCGTTTTAACATTCAAGGCGAAGACGGAGAATTTATCAAAATTGCTACAACAAGACCAGAATTCTTACCTGCTTGTATAGCTGTTGTTGCACATCCTGACGATGAAAGATATCAAAAATATTTTGGTAAAACAGCTATTGTTCCTTTATTCAACATCCCTGTTCCTATCATAGCATCTGAACATGCTGAAAAGGATAAAGGTACTGGTATCTTGATGGTTTGTACTTTTGGAGACGCAGCGGACGTTGCATGGTGGAAAAAATCCGGTTTACCAATCAAACAAATCATTGGTAAAGATGGTTGCATTATTCCATTAGAATACGGTACAGGTAATTTTGTTTCTTTAAACGTTCCTGTAGCAAAGAATTATTATGATCAAATTGCTGGTTTACCTGTTAAGAAAGCACGTGCCAAAATTGTAGATTTCTTAAGAGAAACAGGCGATTTATTAGCAGAACCACGAGCTTTAACTCATCCTGTTAAGTTCTATGAAAAAGGTTCTAGACCTCTAGAATTCGTTTCTTCTCGTCAATGGTTTGTAGATATTTTGCGTCTAAAAGAAGCTCTTATAGAACAAGGAAGAAAAATACAATGGTACCCTTCTCATATGCAACTACGTTATGAAGCTTGGGTTAATGGTTTAAACCAAGATTGGTGTATTTCTCGTCAACGCTTCTTTGGTGTTCCATTTCCAGTATGGTATCATGTAGACGCTAACGGTAACGCTGTTTATTCTCAACCTATATATCCTGATGAATCTAGATTACCTGTAGATCCTATGACAGATGTTCCAGATGGATTTACAGAAGATCAACGCGGTAAACCAAATGGCTTTATAGGTGAAAAAGACATTATGGATACATGGGCAACCTCTTCTGTTACTCCACAAATTGCTATGGAATTTGCACCAGAAGGTCATCATATTTCTTTACCATTTGATGTACGTCCTCAAGCACACGATATTATTAGAACATGGGCTTTTTATACAATTATGAAAGCTTATGCAACAGAAGACAATATTCCATGGAAAGAAGCACATATTAGTGGATTTGTATTAGACCCAGATCGTAAAAAGATGAGTAAATCCAAAGGTAATGTTATTACTCCTTTGAATTTGATTGAAAAATACTCTTCTGATGCTGTTCGTTATTGGTCTGGTCGCGCAAGATTAGGTATTGATGCTACTTTTGAAGAAAAAGTTATGGATCAAGGTAAGAAATTATGCACAAAATTCTTCAATGCTTCTAAGTTTGTATTTAATATCGTTACACAAAGTGGAATTGATTTAAATATAGACTATGTCAATAGCATAACTAATGACTTAGATCGTGCATGGATTGCTAAAATTGTCGCTGGTATTAAATTGTCTCGCAAATTCTTTGAAGATAATAACTATACAGGCGCTTTGGATACAACAGAACATTTATTCTGGGACTTCTGTGATAACTATCTAGAAATAATCAAAGGACGCGCATATGGAGAAGATTCCACATCAGCCGTTTCTTCATTGATGTTATCTCTAGATCTGTTCTGCAAAATGTTTGCTCCTTTCTTAGTGTTTATAACTGAAGAAATCTATCAGAGCAGACCTTGGTCTCATGATACAACATCATTACATTCAACAATGTATCCTTGTGTAGAAGACTTTAAAACATTTGATATAGATTCAGAATTATATAATTCTGTTGTTACTGTAGTTGAAAATGTTAGAAAAGCTAAAGCAGATTTGAAACGTTCTGTTAAAGCTCCTATTTTGGCTTTGACTATCAATGCTTCTGATAAAGATATATCTCTAATAAAATCTGCTCAAAGTGATATAGAAAACGTTTTGAACGTCAAAAACAGTTGTATTGTTTATAATGTTAAAGACGAAAACATTTCTATTGAAGGTCTTGAACTTGGAGAAGATGAAAAGAAATTATAAAAATTTCTTAATATAAAAAAACGCCTTTTAAAGGCGTTTTTTTTATTTGTTATACTTATCTGTGTATGTTTTCAATAAATTGCTATCTTCAAAATATTCTACTCCTACAGCTTGTCTTACCTTTTTAAGAGTATCTATAGCAACTTTTCTGGCTTCTTTACTACCTTCTTGTAACATATCGTAAACCAAACTTAAATTATTTTCATAATAATGTCTTCTTTCACGAATTGGTTCTAATTCTTCTTGCAAAATGGAGTTCAAAAACTTTTTAACTGTACCATCTCCCAAACCACCCTTTTTATAATGGGCTTCCAATTCTTTTAATGATTTATATTCTGGTAAATACTTTGCAAAATGTTCTGGTTTACAAAAAGCTTTTAAGTAAACGAAAGGTATATTACCTTCTATATGTCCAGGATCTTC
>JAKSTE010000018.1 GCA_024402735.1 Alphaproteobacteria bacterium | reverse complement strand
AGCAGACAAACACATAGGACAAGGTTCACAAGATGTATATAAAACACACCCAGACAAATCAAATGTTTTGAGTTTTTTACAAGCCACACGAATAGCGTTTATTTCAGCATGAGCTGTAGGATCATTATTAAGCACTACCGTATTATGAGCTCTAGAAATAATTTTTCCATCTTTAACTACAACAGCTCCAAAAGGAGACGATCCTTCGTTGACAGACAAACTACTTTCTTCTACTGCTATGCTTAAAAGTCTTTCATCTGAATTCATCAAACACACCTTGATCAAACTTAATGAAACAAAGCAGAAACATATGATATAGCTTTATTAAAAAACTCAATTGTTTCATCTATTAGCATATTAAAAAAATGTTTTACAGAATTGTATGTTTCTGGAAAAAATTTAGCAAACAAATACACAATTATACAAATTACTATTATCGTTAATATTAATTTAAATAATCTTACTAGCATAGTTATTCCCCCTTTCTTAATATGGATATTATACTATTTTTTTATACGCAAATCAAACCGGACAAGAACTGAAGATTCTTAAAAAATGGTCGGAGTAGCAGGATTCGAACCTGTGACCCCTACGTCCCGAACGTAGTACTCTACCAGACTGAGCTATACTCCGATATATTAATTAAATATTATTATTAAACTCTTTTACTATATTATTTCTGTTTTTCATACGCATTCTGTACTTTTTTTATTATTTTCTCAGATTGTGATGTAACAGAATTCATATTTAAAACATGTTTTTCACCAACATAAGACCATAAATTTCCTTTATTTGTGTAATATAAATACATTGTTTCACAATCTAAAATATTATCATCCATATCTTTATTTTTTGGAACAAATTTATAAATAATACGTTTTATAACATCAATCGGTAATTTTGCACTTATTATTTGTTTAATAATATTTTCAAAACCATCCATTTGTTGTGATGATATTTTTGATCTAGTTTTATCATACAACAAACTATAAATAGTTTGAATATTTAGATCTGAATTCATATTCTGTTGTAATACATTATTTTGTTTTTGTATTGAATAATGAGAATATACTAAATTATATATTTTTTTATAAAAAGCCACATCAGCAAAAAGATCTTTAAACCTAATATCTATATGCTTAACAGCATCATTTAAACCAATATCATATTCTGCTTCTTGAACGGTATCCCCATAATTGTGATCACAAAAACAAACTATATTTTTATTAGCATCATATATATAACAAGTATCATGATGTATCTTTTTTATTTCATACTCATCTGATTTTTGTAATAAGCAATCCACTAAATGTTTTACACAATTAGCAGAAACATTTTTTCTTCCATATATAGACATACGCCTACCCTTTTATAATAAAACAACGTTCTATTTTACACGTTTTAATATTAAACTGGCGTTTGTCCCTCCAAACCCAAACGAATTACTTAAAGTTACATTAACCGAACGTTTTTGAGCTACATTCGGAACTAAATTAAAATCACCAACTTCATCAATAGGTTCTTTTAAATTTATTGTTGGCGGTACAATATTATCTCTGATAGCCAAAACACAGAATATGGCTTCTATTGCACCAGCCGCACCTAATAAATGCCCTGTCATAGATTTAGTTGAAGACATACATACGTTTGTATTAGCAAATAAATCTTTGACAGCTACTAATTCACCAACATCACCTAATCCAGTAGACGTGCCGTGAGCATTAATATAATCAACATCAGAAGGATTCAAACCTGCATCTTTTAAAGCTATTTCCATTGCTCTCAAACCACCTACCCCATTAGGTGCTGGAGCTGTCATATGGTACGCATCAGCTGTTAATCCATAACCAGCAACTTCTGCATATATCTTTGCGCCACGAGCAACAGCATGTTCATACTCTTCCAAAACCAATATTCCTGCACCTTCTGCCATTACAAAACCATCTCTATTTTTATCCCATGGTCTGGAAGCATGCTCTGGATCATCGTTATTTGTTGTTAAAGCACGCAATGCAGCAAATCCTAACATAGACAAAGGACAAACAGCACCTTCTGTTCCTCCACAAATCATAATATCTGCATCACCATGTTGTATCATTCTTGCTCCTTCACAAATAGAATGAGCGCCGGTTGCACAAGCTGTAGCCACAGAAATATTAGGGCCACCAAATCCATATTTAATAGAAATGTGACCAGCTGTCATATTAACTATAGACTTAGGTACAAAAAAAGGACTAACAAATCGTGGACCATTTTTCTGTATATCTAAACAAGTTTCATAAATAGTTGATATACCACCAATACCGCTTCCAACAGAAACTCCTATACGATTCTTATCACCATCGTATTCTAAAAGATTAGCATCAGCCAAAGCTTCATGTGTAGCTGTTAACCCATAAATAATCGTTTTATCCATTTTTCTTTGATCTTTGGGATCTATAGCTATATCAGGATTAAATTGCCCTTCTTCTGTACCACGTTCAGGAATACCAGCAATTTTAGAAGATATCTCTGTTACATCAAACTCTGTAATTTTACGTATTCCAGATTTACCGTTTATTATATTAGCCCAAGTATAATCAATCCCTGTCCCAACAGGACAAACTATACCCATTCCAGTTACAACTACTTTTTTCATAAAACTTCCTTTTTATGCTAAACAGCATACAATAATTATTTATAATAAGCAAGGAATACAAAGGTATAAAAAAGTCCTTAGAAAAAATCTAAGGACTTAAATTTTACCAATGACAACTCTAATTTATTTTGAGTTAGCATCAATATATTTAACGGCATCACCAACTGTTACCAATTTTGTTGCTTCTTCATCTGGAACTGTAATATTGAATTCTTTTTCTACTTCCATAACAAATTCTACAAAATCCAAAGAATCAGCACCTAAATCGTTAACAAAAGAAGCTGTTTCTGTAACTTTTGCGGCATCTACACCTAATTTATCGCAAACAATCTTCTTTACTTTTTCAAAAGTTGTCATTTTTTATCCTTTGTTTAAGTTAACCTTCACACACCATAAATACAACGTGTGTCTTTTCCTAAGAATATACCATTTTTTTAGCATTATTGTCAAGAAATATAACAAACTATAACAAAATACATAAATTCAACTAATATATTAGTATATATTTGGTTGTTGCGTATAATCCAGTAATTCAAATAACAAATCATTCATATTTTGTCTTAAAATATCTTTATCAGAATTCCAAACAAGCAATCTTTTTACAAATTTATAAACATCATCCATTGTTAAATCAGGAATGCCTGCTTTTATTGTAATATTATGCCACGAAGCTCTTGGATCTATTAAGTGTAGATGTCCCCTTAGCATAAATACCCACTCACCATCTTGAGGAAGATTTTGTAACAATAATATTGCTTTACCAGATAAAGGATCTTCTCCCCAAAGGTCATGATTGAAATCAATATCATCCCAACGCATTTTAAATATTTTAGTTTTTGGAGCAAATCCGTAAATAAGCATTAAAAAAGCAGAACGTAGAGTTAGGTTTGGTTCTTCTTGTATAACATTATATAATTTTTGCAAACCTTCTTTTGTAAGAGGTCTTTTTCTACGAATAACTTTTATTTGTTCTATTTGCTGCATAGTATTTTGTTTTACGTATCCTTGTTCTTTTGCATATTTAAACATACTATATAACAACTCTTGCATACGTGCAGCCATGGCCCTACCAGAAATACCATCTAGAACTTTATTTAATTGTTCTTCTGTTATATCTTGAATATTACATTTTAGTAAATCTTTAAAATGTAGATTAATTCCTCTCTTCAATTTAAGTAAAGAATTTTCTTCTCTATGTACTTTATGTGTTAAATAAATTTCTACAAAATCTATAAAGGATATTTTTTTTCTGTGTGACGGCATATCCTTTAAAGCTTCAGCTAAAACAGTATTAACAGCAGAACGTGCTTTTTCTATATCCATATTTGGATATGTACCAAGAATAATACGTTTATCTTTACCGTGTATACGTTTACGCACAAAAAAACTTTTTACACCATGTGCTGTTACGTACATATGTAATCTTGGTTCAGACAAATCCTGTACAACATCAAACCCTTTTTCTGGGGTGGGCAAATTATCAAGAATATAAGAATTAAAGAAAAACTGATGTGCCATTTTCTTAATACCTTTATTTTGTTCTATAAAACAAGGAATTTATTAATTCTATTCTAGCTTGGTTTTGTTTCTTTTTAGCTAATTCCAGTTTTGTTTTACAAATTTCATAATTTATACGATCTTGAAAACAAGGACAATCCCCACAAACTTTTTCATATATAATTCCATTATTAAATAAAATATTTACACATTTATCAGGAGTTCCTTTTGAAGGGATTCCAGAATACTTATAAAAACAACTTGGTGCTTTACAATAATTTCCAGCATAATTAAAATAGTGTTCTACCTGTTGTTCAACTTGTTGTTTATTTTTCTCTATATTCTCCTCATTGCAAAAATTTAACAACCCTTGCATAAAAGCTACTTCCTTAGCAACAGCTGCAGCCCATTCAATTATAGAAACACTTTTTGTAATTTTATAGCAACTATTATTATAAGCACGTTGAGCATCTTGCATCTCTCTAGAAGCCTTATATGAATTTTTTATTTTTTTCCATATTGACATTTTATTCCACCTTTAATGCATTTATAAAAGCAGACTGCGGTATTTCTACGTTTCCAAAAGTACGCAAACGTTTTTTACCTTCTTTTTGTTTCTCCAATAATTTTCTTTTACGTGTAATATCTCCACCATAACATTTAGCTGTAACATCTTTACGATATGCAGCAATAGTTTCGCGAGCTATAATCTTTCCACCTATAGCTGCTTGTAATGGTATTTTAAATTGATGTCTTGGTATTAAATCTTTTAATTTTTCAACTATTTGACGACCACGTTTTTCAGATGCAGAACGATGACACAAGAAAGACAAAGGTTCTACATTTTCATCGTTAACTAATATAGAAACTTTCACTAGGTCTGATACACGATATTCATACAACACATAATCAAATGATGCATACCCAGAAGACAATGACTTTACTCTATCATAAAAATCAAAAACTATTTCTGACAAAGGTAATTGATAAACCAATACAGCCCTATTTCCAACATATGATATATTTTCTTGAACACCTCGACGTGAAGAACACAACTCTATAATAGAACCCATATATTTATCTGGCATCATTATTGTAGCCCTAACCCAAGGTTCTTCTATAGATTCTATTTTTGTTATATCTGGCATATCTGCTGGATTTTCGAGATCAACACTTGTTCCATCTCTTAAATGTATCTTATATAACACAGAAGGAACAGTATTTATTAAACTTAAATTAAATTCTCTGTTTAAACGTTCACTTATAATTTCCATATGTAACAAACCAAGGAAACCACATCGTAAACCAAAACCAAGAGCAGAAGATTTCTCTGTTGTAAAAACAAAAGAAGCATCATTTAGAGCTAATCTTTCCGCTCCTTCCTTTAAATCAGGATAATCATTAGCTTCTACAGGAAAGAAACTTGAAAACACAACAGGTACAGAAGGTTTAAAACCAGGCAACACATCTACATCTGTTTTTGCATCACAAATAGTATCACCAACTTTACAATCATGGATTGTTTTCATACCAGTAATTATGAAACCTATTTCACCAGTTGATAAACTGTCTACATTTTCCATCTTTGGTGTAAAGTATCCAACCTTTTCTATAACATACTCTGCACCAGTTGCCATAAATTTAATTTTTTGATTTTTGGATAATTTACCATCAACTACTCTAACCAATACAACAACACCCAAATAAGAATCATACCAAGAATCAACTAACAAAGCTCTTGTTGCAGCATTTTCATTACCTGTAGGTGCTGGTAATTTATTAACAATTTCTTCTAACAATTCCGGAACACCTGCACCGGTTTTTCCTGATACACATAAAGCATTAGAAGCATCCATACCTATAACATCTGATATCTGCTCACGCGTTCCCTCAACATCACTCGATGGTAAATCTATTTTATTTAAAACAGGTAACATCTCTAAATCATTATCCAAAGCAAGATATGCATTAGCTAAAGTTTGAGCTTGAACACCTTGTGTTGCATCAACAAGAACTATTGCTCCTTCGCAAGCAGCCAAACTACGTGATACTTCATAAGAAAAATCCACATGTCCAGGAGTATCCATCAAATTTAGTTGATACATTTCACCATTTTTAGCTTTATAATTTAATCTAACAGTTTGAGCTTTTATTGTGATTCCTCTTTCTCTCTCTATATCCATAGAATCAAGTATTTGATCTTTCATTTCACGGGAATCTAAACCACCTGTATACTCAATTAACCTATCAGACAAGGTTGATTTACCATGGTCAATGTGTGCAACTATAGAAAAATTTCTTATATGATCTTGTTTCATTATATTTTCTTTAATAAATTCTCTATTCTATCCGCTTTTTCTAAAGTGTCATCATATATAAATTTAATTTCAGGTACATACTTTTGATCTATCTTTTTAGCTAAACTAAAACGAATCATTTTTGTTATATCATCCAAACGTTTTTGTGTAGCTATTTTATCGCCATGTGCATAAAAAAATAATTTAACAAATTGCATTCCACCATGTGATTCTGCACCAACTAAGGACACACCTCTTAATAATTCATCATCATAAAAATCATGTTGAATAATTTCTGCAACCAAAGTCTGAACTTTACTGGCAATTTTTTCAGGACGATTCGTATTAAATTGTTTACGCATAATAATTTGCCTTACTTATAAAACATACTATGCGGCAATGATACAACTGTATATAATAAATCACAAGCTTTTTTTAGCTTATATGAGCATGAATATACAAATTCCCAAACAGGCTAATATTATGGCCCCTATAGTCAATTGTAAAGAATACTTCTTAACCAGATTATTTGCCTGTTTTTGAAAACGCCATAACAAAAAACCAATTATTGCAAAACGCCCCGTTCTAAAGATTGCAGATACAGCTAAAAATATCCACATAGGATAAGCCAAAAATCCAGCGCAAATAGCTAATAATTTATAAGGTATTGGTGTAACAGCTGTTAAAATTATAATCAAAACACCATATTTATTAAATAATTCTTGAGTTAATACAAACTTGTCCATAGAAGCAACATGTTCTATCAACCATACACCAACAGTATCAAATACTAGATAACCTATCAAATAAGCTATAGCACCACCAACCAAAGACCCAAGTGATGCAGCAACTGTTACAGGAACAGCTCTCTTTTTATCTGAAACTATAGCAGGGGTTATAAATACTTCCGGTGGAATAAATAAAAATATAGATTCACAAACCGTCATTATAAAAACTACCCACGAATACCATGGTTCTGCAGATTTTTCTAATATTTTATTTATTATTTTCATTTCCTACTCAGTAGCATAATTATCAAAATATCCCTGTATATATACAACTGGTGTACCCTTATCACCACTTCCAGAAATCAAATCACACAAACTTCCTAACAAATCTGTAATTTGTCTTGGTGTTGTACCTTGAGAAACCATATTACCAACAAGATTTTTTTCTTTTGATAAAATATTTTGTTTTATTGCATCGGCTAAAGTTTCTCCAGACAAATCTGCAAATTGATTATCAGCCAAATATTTTAATTTTACTTCATTAGGTATTCCTTGTAACCCATCCGTAAAGGCAGGACTCACTACTGGATCTGCGAATTCCCATATTCCACCAACAGGATCTTTAAAGCAACCATCCCCATAAATCATTACTTCTATATGTTTACCTGTAGCTTCAAATATATTTTTTTGAATACTATTAATTATGTTTTGGCAATAATTCTTTGTTGGAAACAGTTTTACTTTTTCTTCCGTAGCTTTATTAGATCCCAACAAACCATACTCACATTTATCATGACATATGCTTGTTAAATCAAAAACAGGTTTACCTATAACAGACAATAGTCTTTTTGTATTTTCACGTGTATGAATATCTGCTGCTATAAAACAATCGGCATGAACATTTTGTAAATTCATATTCTCATCTATATAATCAACATAAACAATATCTATTTCTTTATGTTCATTAGTTATGATTTCCGAATAAAACACATCATAATTCATACCTGTAAAAGGATGGTTTTTAAGAACATTCCCTACTTCATCAATTTTAGGTAAAACCAATACTATCTTTTTACCAACAGCTCTTGCTATACCTTTTAAAATCATAGAAAATCTATTACGACTAAATATAGGATTTACTATACATATGCTTTCAGCATCATTAGTAATACTTTTAACAGAATCTGCTATATCATCAATTGTAGCATAATTACCCTGAGTACGTCCCATAACTGCTTCTGTAATAGCCAGGACATCTTTATCTTTTATTTCTATCCCCGCATTAAGTACTATATCCGAAACAATTGATTCAACATTATCACCCTGTTTAAAAATAGGACATCTTAAACCAAAAGCGGCTGTTCCTATAGTTCTCATAATAAAAACCCTTTATTTTGTATATTGTTCAAAAACACGATTTAATTGATTATGCACTTTTATCAAAGTTGCACATTTTGACATGCTTTTTACAGTATCAGCCCCAATATACGTACAACAAGAGGCTATACCACCAGTAATATCTTGTAAAACATGATCTAAAGTACCGGTATATGGTATCAACAGTTCTCTTCCTTCTGAAGTTTTGTATGTATCCATACCACCAGCATATTTTTTATTTGCATATTCTGAAGACATTCCAAAATATTGTTTAAATTTTTGTTCTTGAACGATAGGATCATAAGCAGTTTTACAACCAAAACTATCAAATCTCGGCATTACTTCATTTGAAAGTTTATATTTAGTAACAATCGTGCCTTCTGCTTCATCTGTACCAGCAAAAATTCCCCCTGCCATTACAAAGTCCGAATTTAAGCAAAAAGCTTTACATATATCTCCTACTTCAACAATTCCACCATCAGCACAAATATGTCCGTTGACAGAATGAACTATATCTGCACATTCTAAAATCAAAGAAACCATTGGAGTTCCACAACCAGTTTGTTTACGGGTTAAACAAGCGGATCCAGAGCCTATTCCACATTTAATAATATCTGCACAATCCAGCAACTTAAGACAAATATCACTACTAGCAATATTACCAGCCATTATTACAGCGTTTGGATAAGCATCACGTGTTTTCTTCAAATTCTCCAAAGCTTGTGGTATATAAAAATTAGGAGCTTCAATACTAATATTTTGATTTTTTTTCCACCCGTACTTGGTTTCTATATCCTTTAATTTTTGTAAATGATCCGGGAAATTTCTTAATCCTATAGTTATAAACAAATTATCTGTACTAATATTTTCCTTCTCACACTCTTGCAGAAAATTGCCTATTTCTTCTGCAGTATAAAATTTATGTAAAGTAGCAAACATACCTTTAGCTAGTAATTTTTTAACAATAGCAAAATTACCAACGGTAGCCATATTAGCATTAAAAACCCCTAAACCTGTTCTTTTTTGACCATGTTTAAATTTAAAATCTCTTTGCAAACCAACATCTTTTCGAGAATTTAAATTAATACCCATTTTAGGTTTTATTAAAATATCAGAATAATCTAAACAAGTTTCAGAAAGTAATTGAGTCATGACAAACCCCTTTAACCATTACAGTATACAAAAATGAATATTTTTTTATCAAGAAGTTTATTAACCCATTATAAAAACAAAAAAACTGCTCTTAAAGCAGTTCGCACAAAACATAAAAAATATATTATTCTAACCAAATTGCAGCATAACTCTCTGTTTC
>JAKSTE010000017.1 GCA_024402735.1 Alphaproteobacteria bacterium | reverse complement strand
AAGATACACAAACACAGGGTTTCCCTCAACTTTTCCAGGATCTTCAACTTTTATATGTAGAGGATCTGTATACATATTCATTACTTTTTTCTTAATTTCATTTGGTTCATCAGCTAAATATATAGCGTTTCCTAAAGACTTACTCATTTTACCCTTACCATCTATTCCTGGTAAACGCTGACAAACACTGTTATCTGATAAAATCATACTTGGTTCAACAAGTACATCACCATAAATAGAATTAAAAGAACGTACTATTTCTCTTGTTTGTTCTATTATAGGCTCTTGATCAGCACCTCCTGGCACATATTTTGCACCAAAAGCTGTAATATCTGCAGCCTGACTAATAGGATAAGTCATAAATCCTGTAGGTATATTATCTCCAAATCCTCTATCTTTAATTTCAGCTTTAATTGTAGGATTTCTATGTAATCTAGATAATGTTACCAAGTTCATATAGTACATAGTTAATTCTGCTAATTCAGGAATTTGGGATTGAACAAAAATTGTTGTTTTTTTAGGATCTATACCCACAGCTAAATAATCCAAAGCTACTTCTAATAAGTTTGTACGAATTTTTTCTGCGTTTCTGGCGTTGTCAGTTAAAGCCTGTAAATCCGCAATAAAAACAAATTGCTTATACTTAGGGTTATCTTGTAACTCTACTCTTTTTCTAAGAGAACCAACATAATGACCTAAATGCAATCTACCAGTAGGTCTGTCTCCAGTTAATAAAATTTCTCTATCTTGGCTTTTCATATTTAACCCCATATAGCTTTGAGTATTATTATAACATAAATACTAATTTATATCTACATTATAAGGCTACTTTGGCAAAAGTATATATCAAATTTTATACCTATCAACCTTTTATTAATTTAGTTTTTAATTGAATCCAACGGTATTATTTTGCTACATTTAGATATGAACAAAGAAATTTTTGATTTTTTTAATACTGATTTACAATTTATTCGTGGTGTAGGACCTGTTTTGGCCGCTAGATATGCTGATATTCTTGGTGGCAGAAGGGTTTTAGATTTTCTGTTACACAAGCCATCATACGTCAAACCAAGAGAGATATTAGATTCTGTTACAGAGGCACAAATAGGAGACGTTATTACTTTATCAGTATTTATAAAATCACATAAACACGGTGGTGTTTTTAAAGGTAGACGTCTTCCGACACAAATCGTTTGTACTGATAAATTTGGTAATCAAATTACAATTCAATTTTTTAATGTAAAATTTTTAGATTATTGGACAGAAAAATTACCCATAGGAGAGTGGAGAATTATTAGTGGAAAAATAGAAAAATCTTCACGGGGAAATTCATTTATTATTAATCATCCTGACTTCATAGAGCTTCCAGAAAACGTTTCTAAGATTCCAACTCACCAAGCCATTTACCCTTCTGGCGAAGGTATTACACAAAAGAACTTTTCTAATATTAGAGATCAAATATTTACAGCTTTACACGAACGAATTGCCACAGCAAATCCTACGTCTAACATGTTGGAATTCGTAGATGCTTTGGAGCATATTCACTACCCAGAAACAAGTAACGATCTAACCCCAAATAGTAAATATATTTCTAAGTTAGCCTACTATGAATTATTAGCTCATCAAACAGCAATCGCTATAAATAGACGAGCACGTAAAGAACAGAAAAATTTACGTCCTATCAGACAAAAAAAATATGACTTATTAGACAAACTTTATTCTTCTCTTCCTTTCTCTTTAACTAACGCTCAAAACAACGTTATACAAGAAATATTTGATGATTTGAAAAAACCAACACCTATGATGCGTTTGGTTCAAGGTGATGTTGGTTCCGGTAAAACAATTGTAGCAATCGCTGCTGCTATAAAAATGGCTGAAAGCGGAGCACAGACAGCGCTATTGGCTCCGACTGACACCCTAGCACAACAACATTTCATAAAAATATCTGCTATGTGTGAAAAGATAGGTATTGTTTGTGATTTACTAACAGGTAGAGATAAAGGTGTCAGCAGAAGAGAAAAACTGACTTCATTAAGATCCGGTCGAACAAAAATTATCATAGGAACTCATGCCCTATTTTCTGAAGATGTAATTTATAAAGATTTAGGATTAGTTATAATAGATGAACAACATAGGTTTGGTGTTGCACAACGCACAGCTTTATTATCTAAAGGTACAAATCCAGATATGTTAGCTTTATCTGCGACCCCTATTCCAAGAACTTTATCTATGACTATGTATGGAGATATGGATATTTCTATTATAAACGAAAAACCAGCTGGTCGTATACCTATTAAAACATCTAAAATTTCTGTATTACGTACTACAGAACTTATTGAACGAATTGCTCCACAAGTTGCAAAAGGTGCAAAAATATTCTGGGTTTGTCCATTGGTGGAAGAATCTGAATCTATAGATATGACAGCCGCACAATCTCGTTATGAAGAACTAAAAAAATATTTTCCTCATACAGGATTATGTCATGGCCAAATGGATAAAAAACAAAGGGATGCTGTTATGGCAACTTTTGCAGATCCAAATTCTGATATGAAAGTTCTCGTATCTACGACTGTTATAGAAGTTGGCATTGATGTTCCTAGTGCAACAATTATGGTTATAGAAAATGCAGAGCGCTTTGGATTAGCTGCCCTACACCAATTAAGAGGTAGAGTTGGAAGAGGAAATCTTCAATCCTATTGCATATTGTTATATGGCAACAATATATCTCCAGACGGCTTAAAGCGTTTAGATGTTTTATGCGAAACAGAAGATGGTTTTGTTATAGCAGAACAAGATTTGATGATGCGTGGAGTCGGAGAACTATTAGGAACAAAACAAAGCGGTTGGATCCAATATCATTTTGTAGATTATAGAGAACATAGAGATTTATTCAAATTAGCACAAAGTGCTGCTATGAATAATTTTGAAGAAACAGATGTTTGGTCAAAAGATTTACGATTGATCTTTGACTGCTCAACTATAGCTGGAGCATAGGAAATGAAAAAAATACTATTTATATTATTTGGCATTATTCTTTCCTGCAACTCTTGGGCTTTAACTCTTATAAATGATACTGAGATAGAAAAACAAGTTACAGATATTATTGCTCCTATTACAAAGGCAGCTAAGATTCCCGAAAACAGCTTAAAAATTTACTTGGTAAGAAGCGACGAATTTAACGCTTTTGTACGTGGTGGTGAAGATATTTTTATATACACAGGTTTACTTAAACAGATAAAGACTCCTAACGCATTAAGAGCTGTAGTAGCGCACGAATTAGGACACACTATTGGTGGGCATATAGTACAAATGTCAGATAGAATGTCCGCAGAAATGACAAGAGCTATAATTATTCAAGCTTTAGGTATAGGATTAATGGTTGCCGGTGGTAATCCTTCTGCAGGTGCAGGTGTAATAGCTGGAGCTACAGGTATAGCACAACAATCCCTACTTTCTTTTTCTAGAGATGAAGAACGTATGGCAGATGATCTTGGAATAGAACTAATGATCAAAGCAAAACAAGATCCTAATGGTTTCTTAGAAGTTTTTGAACAAATTCAAAATATTAATGAAGCAATAGAACAACGAATTAATCCAAACAATGTAAATCACCCTCTAACATCTGAGAGATTAAATAACACTAAAGAAAAAATCAAAAACTCTAAGAATATTGTAAAACAAGATCCTAATATAGCTAAAAAGGAACAAGAACAATTCGAATTAATCAGAGCTAAACTAGTTGGATATTTGGACACTCAGGAAACAGTTATAGCTAAATATCCTAACAAAGACAAATCACATGCAGCAATATACGCTAGAGCTATTGCATATATGCAACGAGGAAATCTTAAAAGTGCTTTAATAGGAACTGGTACTTTAATAGGCAGGAACCCTTCTTCCCCCTATTTTTATGAATTACTTGGCGACATAGAATATCAATATGGACATTATGATGATAGCGTGTCAGCATACGAAAACAGTTTAAAATATTCTAATAATGCACCACAGATAGAATCTGCTTTAGCATTAGTTTTATCAGAACGTAGAAAGGCGGATGATTTACAAAGAGCATCTGAATTATGTAAACATGTTATTTTGGTAGACCCTACTCCTTTGGCATACTGGATATTAGCAAAAGTATCCCCAGAAGGTATTTCCGAATGGGCTTTGGCTGAATTTTATTTAATGAACGGAGATAAAAACGCCGCCAGACAGCACGCAAAAAAAGCTCAAAAGAAATTAAAAACAGGCAGTCCAGAATATATAAAAGCCGGCGATATTTTAAAATAAAAAAACATTGGCAACCGGGTTTATTATTGCTATTATCAAAAACGTTATGTTAAAGAAAATATTTGTTTTATTGTTATGTATTTTTGTAACGACGGTTCATGCCGAAGTTTTCTCTACAAAAGCAAAATCCGCTTTCTTAATAGACTTTGATTCAGGTGATGAAATATTTTCTAAAAAAGCCGATACTTTAATGCCTCCATCATCCATGTTAAAGTTGATGACATTAACTGTTTTATTTGATGAGATTAAAGCCGGTCGTTTAAAAATGGACGATCTTTTAGATGTTTCTAGTAATGCTGATTACAAAAACCCTCTATGGTATCCAGCAAGTAAAGTATGTTTAGAAAAAGGCCAACAAATAAGTGTAAAAGATGCCATATTAGGAATAATTGTATTATCTGGTGGTGATGCTTCCGTAGTTGTCGCAGAAAACATTGCTGGTTCTGAAACAGCTTTTACCGATAAGATGCTTCAAAAAGCTCGTCAAATAGGTTTACAACAATCAACTTTTGGTAACGCTAGTGGTTTACCAAATGACAACAATTTGATGACTAGCCGTGAATTAGCAACACTTGCAAAATATATCATCACAGAGTATCCGGATTTATATCATTTATTTGCGACTAAAAAATTTGAATTTACAAATACTAAAACAAAATGGTGCAAAGAATGGTCAAAAACACACTATTTGAATTATAACAAACTATTATTTTCAATGCCTAGTTCCGATGGTTTAAAAACAGGTCATACAGACGAAGGCGGATACGGAGTTGTTGCTAGTAGTGTAGTCGGAGGTCGTCGCTTAATTGCTGTTATTAACGGTTTTAAAGGTAGCGGACATGACGCATTGGCTACAGAAGCTAAAAAATTACTAAATTACGGATATAAAACAACAAAAACCAAAACTTTTTATAAATCAGGTGAAGATATATTACAAATACCTGTTTGGTATGGTTTATATCCAACAGTTACAGCTACCACAGAAGAAAACGTATCTATAACATTAAAAAAAGATCAAACATTAAAAGATTTTCGTGTTCTAGCTAGATACAACGACCCTGTAATAGCTCCTGTTAAACAAGGTCAACAAATAGGAGAGATTATTATAGAACACAACGGCGATGCAATAAAGCGTATGCCATTGATAGCAAAGAATAAAGTACGCAAAATTCAATTTATTGGTAGAGTGTTTAAAAATTTATCTGTTTTAATATTTGGTAAATAAAACTATGGCAACTAAGAAAAAAGAATCTTTATTTAACTTTCCAAAACCAATTGATAACGATTTTTTGGTTGGTCATCAGGAAACATTAAATAGTTTTCTAGAAGCTTGGAAAGCAAAAGATGATTACCCTATTCACCCTGTGTGGATGTTATGTGGCCAAAAAGGTATCGGCAAAGCTACTTTAGCTTATAAAATAGCTAAAATGGTATACGGCAATATTGGTGACTTTTTTATCGTAGATATGGATAGAAACATTGATAAATCAGGCGCAATAAAATCCGACGGTAAAGAAATATCTGTTTATACAGTACGTAATATGATTGAACGCATGCAAATGTCTTCTATGTCCGGTAATTGGAGAGTTGTGTTAATTGATTCTGTGGACGAGCTAACAACTGCAGCTTCAAATGCTATGCTTAAACTTCTTGAAGAGCCACCTGCAAAAACTTTATTTTTGTTGGTTACTCATCAATTATCTAGAATATTACCAACCATAAGATCTCGTGCTCGTGTAGAAAAACTACATCCTTTGACACTATCTGAATTAAGAGAATTATGTAATAAATTTATGCCAGATACAGAAATATCTGCAGATGCTTTAAAACTTGCGAATGGTAGTTTTGGTAAGATTGCTTCCTTGAAGACAAGTGGCGGTGATGAAATTTATGAAAATTTGTTAGCAGCGCTCCAAAACAAACATGCTACATCCGGTGATTTAATGTTAATTGCGGATAAGATAGCTACCTCTCCTGCATTATACGATATTTTATTAGATGTAGTTGCTCACTTTAACTTGGCAGATTTATACCCACAGGTTACAAAAACTTTAGATGAAATAACTGAATTAAATCTAAAACCTGATGTAGCAATATTTAATATTATTCAAAGCATAAGAAAATGTTTATAGATACTCATTGTCATTTAACATATGACCCTAATTCAGAACAAGTTATATCTAAAGCACAAGATGTTAATGTCGGCATATTAGTATGCGCTACAGCTGACCCAAAAGATATTCCTGAAGCAAAAAAATTAGCCGAACAATTTAATAATGTATTTATAACTACTGGTATTCACCCGGATTACATAGATGCTGATCCTACACAATATCTAACACCGGATTTATTATCTTATGATAAATTACTTGGTATAGGAGAAATAGGATTAGATTATCACTACACCCCAGAAACAAGAGATCAACAAATTCAGCTATTTGAAAAACAATTACAAATAGCATATGAACACAATCTACCTGTTGCTATACATACTAGAGAAGCGGAAGAAGACACAAAAAGTATTCTTACTGATGCATATCATGGAGTCATGCACTGTTTTACATCTAGTTGGGATCTAGCAAAAGTTATGTTAGATCGTGGTTTTTACTTTTCTGCTAGTGGAATATTAACATTTAAAAACGCAGAAGAGATTCGAGAAACATTTAAAAAAATACCTATCGATAGAATAGTTATAGAGACAGACTCTCCTTATTGTGCTCCTGTACCATATAGAGGTCAAACTTGTGAACCTTATATGGTTATAGAAACAGCTAAAGTATTAGCTAGCATCAAAAATTTGCAATTAAACGATTTGGAAACTATACTTGAACAAAATACAACAAGGTTATATCCAAAATGCCACGTCAAATTATAAAATCTGGCCAAGTATCTGAAAATCGTAAGGCCCGTTTTAATTACTCAATAGAAGACACTATTGAGGCTGGCATATCTTTGACTGGTGCAGAAATAAAATCTATACGTTATGGCTTAGTAACCATAGTAGATGGTTTTGTACAGAAACGCGGTGATAATTTATTTCTAGCAGGAATAGAAATTCAAAAATTACCTACAGCTAATAGAATAGCTAATTTCGACGAACGTCGTCCTCGCCAATTATTACTACACAGAAATCAGATAAATAGACTTATCGGTAAATTACAAGAGAAAGGCGCCACAATATTTCCTTTAAAACTATATTTTAACAACCGTGGTAGATTAAAAGTTTTATTAGGTATCGGATACGGTAAAAACAAAACAGATAAAAGAGAATGGGAAAAATCAAAATCTAGAATAATGAAGAACAAATAAAAAAAGCTCCAAATTGGAGCTTTTTTTTAATAATGATTTAATTATTTTTCAACAGGTTGTTGCTGGTGTTTATAATTTTTAAACATTTCTTTTCTAGCAGCTTTGTATTCTTCTATAGAAATACAACCATCGTTATTTACATCTGCTTTTGCTACAACTTCTAACAATTTTGTATTTTTAATTGATTGCATATCTAAACAACCATTTGTGAAAACAGGATGTTGTGCTCTATGTTTTTGCATCATTGCTTTATGCATAGGGCATGGTGCACTTGTCATTTTTGCACAAACAAAACCCAAAGCAAAAACCATTAATAACAATAATATCTTTTTTACAGCACTGTGTTTGTGACATCCACATGTGCATGGTGTTTCTACTACTGGTGCAACTTTCTTTGCTGCAGCAACTTTTTTTGTTGTTGTTTTTTTAGCAACTGTTTTTTTTGTTGTTTTTGCCATTGTTCCTTCCTTTTTTATATGACGAATTTATTCTAGCAATTTGATATATGATGTAAAGAAAAATTTTTTAAACAAAAAAACATCCGCTAAAAAGCAGATGTTTTTTAACCTTTTAAACAAACTACAGTTTAGTTCAAAGCTTCCTTCAAGGATTTTCCTGGACGGAATTTTGGCTGTGTAGATGCAGGGATTTTTATAGCTGCACCTGTTTGAGGATTACGGCCTGTTGTTGCTTTACGTTTAGCTGTTGTGAATGTTCCAAAGCCAACCAAGCGAACTTCGCCTTTTTTCTTCAAAACTTTTGTAACTGTGTTGATGAATGCATCCAAACAACCAGCTGCAGTTGCTTTTGTAACTTCAACTTCATTTGCAATTGCTTCAATCAATTCTTGTTTGTTCATATGTTTCTCCTTTCATATAGAGTTAAGGTTGTTAGGCAGTTCCAAGGCAATGTCTTTGAAAACAAAATCCTTTAAACTTACATTTTCAAGGACATTGCCTTCACTGCTTATTCGAATCGTAGAGAAATCTGGGGTTTAAGTCAAGTGCTTATTTTATAACACGCATAAAACATGCTTTAACGAACTTTTATAGCTTTGGCAGATATGGCTCTAGCCCCTTCCGACGTGTTTTCGCACAAAACCCATTCAGTAGTGTGACCTTTTATATCTATTTTCACATATCTGTAATGATTCGGGGTATGAACCAATAATAAAAATATTATAAAGCCCCAAAAAAATATCTTTGTTAATCCCCAAGGATTTTTATATACATCCTTACTAAACTTATCTTTTAACAAATTTTGATATAAAGCCCAACCCCAGCTAAACAATAATATCATTGAGAAAAAGAAGAAGAACATATAAACATACTTTCTACCATTAACTAAGGCATTAGATAAATTGTCCCATATAGAACTTTCTATAGGGCACACATACAATACAGTTGCAGGATCTATACCTTCTCTTAAGCGGACAACATGTTGCGCACCAATATGTACATCAAAAGACGCAGCTAAAACAATAAGCGCCAAAATAGATATAGAAAAAAGTAAACCTGGCTTTTTATTCATTCTCTTTCCATTCCACTATATTATAACACAAAATTAATCTGATTTGCAATTTTATGATTGAATATTATAAGTAATAATTTTACAATTACCCGGATAAAAAGGCAAAAACATGACATATAATGAGATAAGAAAATTATTTTTGAGTTATTTTGAATCTAAAGGACATAAAATCGTTCCTTCCGCATCTCTTATTCCTAATGATCCAACATTGTTATTTACAGTAGCTGGTATGGTTCCTTGGAAAAACATATTACAGGGTAAAGAACCTGCTTTTGCTACACGTGTAGCTGATGTTCAAAAATGTATCCGTGCTGGTGGTAAACACAACGATTTAGAAGATGTTGGTTTTGATGGTAGACACCACACTTTCTTTGAAATGTTAGGAAACTGGTCTTTCGGCGATTACTTCAAGGAAGAAGCAATCACTATGTCATGGGAATTATTAACAAAAGTATTTAATCTAGACCCAAATAGAATTGTGGTTACAACACATATTTCTGATGATGAAGCAACACAAATCTGGAAAAAAGTAACTGGAAAAGACGCAATTCGTTTAGACAAAGATAATTGGTGGTCTGCTGGAGAAACAGGTCCTTGTGGTCCTTGCACAGAAATGCATTATGATTTTGGTCCAGCTGTCCCGGGCGGTTTACCTGGTTCTGCGAACGAAGATGGTGGTCGTTATGTTGAAATATGGAACGACGTATTTATGCAATTCGAGCGTCACCCAGACGGAACTTATACTCCGCTTTCTCAAAAGAACGTCGATACGGGTATGGGTTTAGAGAGAACTCTCTCTATTTTAAACGGTGTTTCTAGCGTTTACGATACCGA
>JAKSTE010000016.1 GCA_024402735.1 Alphaproteobacteria bacterium | reverse complement strand
TCTCTTGTGGTGCTTATAAAACTCTTTATGAGATGCAATTTAAAACTTCGGATAAAGATAAAACAGATAAATAATTCTTTTATTAATTAACTATGGAAATTCTCTAACCATACAGCTTTTAGATCTGTATCTAACTCGCTTCCCTGTGTTATTACAGATAATTCTCCATCAAAATATCCTCTGGAATATTTTACAACATCATCTACTGTAATTGCATTATCCATATTTATAGATTCTTCATAAGAATATATTTTATTAAAATTGTAATAAAAACTAACAAGAGTTCTACATCTACTAGCAGCAGATTCTAACCAATCCGCATTGAACAATTGTGCACCACAACGCAAACGATATAAATCTTTGTCTGTTATAATATTTTCATTATAAAACTTATAACACCGTTTCGCTATTGCAGCCACTAACTGTTCTATATTATTCTTATTTGTTTCTGTAGATAAAATATTCCAATTGAATTTTTCGTTACCTAAATTCGTACCATATAATTCATATACCAAACCATCTTCATAACGTAATGTTCTAAACAATCTTTTTGTTAAAAATGTTTCAAATTTTTCTACACATTTCTGTGCGTATAAATTCTCGTATTTTTGTTCCCATATATCCGGTATTATTAAACGTAATTTTATTTCTTTTTTTCCTGCTTTCAAATTGTGTGCTACGGATGGTGTATATAATATTTGTGTATTATTGGGAACATCTTTGGGTTCTAAAAAACTAAATGTAGACTCTAAGCATTTCAATGTAGAATCAACATCTATTATTTTTCCAGAGATACATATTATACAATTATTTGCAGATAAACGTCTGTGTAAAAAATCAATCATTTGTTGACGAGAAAAAGACATAATATTATCAAGGGTGCCCAATGTAGTATAACATTGTGTTTGCCCATTAAACAAAGTTTTAGAAATAAAATATCCTAATTGTTCATCTGGATCATCCATCATTTGTCTTAATTCGTTAAGAATAACCTTACGTTCTATTTCAATTTTTTCTGGAACAAACAAAGAATTTTGAAGTTGTTCTCCTATTAATTCTATTAAAGCATTTAAATTTTTTGCTAGAATCTTTCCTCCAAAACCAATAGACGCATGACCTGTAGCAGCATTTCTAATTCCACCACGCATTTCCATGTATTCATCTATAGATTTTTTCGTTGGAAACTTCGCTGTACCTTTACCCAACATGTGTTCACAAAAATGTGTAATTCCTTGTTCTTCAGGACTTTCATCTCTGGAACCCGTTTTAAAACAAACGGACACTATGGCTGTTTCCACATCCATAGGGTCTAAAATAACACTTACCCCGTTTGATAATTTATATAGGCTCGGTTTATATTTCATATCATTTAAATTTTTGGTCAAACCTAAATAAAAGTCAATATAAACCGAAAAAACCAAACAAAGAAAATATTCCTATTCTACATATTTTACAAAATCAGCAAAAGATGTATTTGTTGCAGCTAATATTTTAGAAATACTATTTGTAGAAGGCCATCTCTCTTGCCCATACACAGATAAACGTTTAGATTTATTAAAGGTTGTTGGATCCAATCCTGAAGCTTTAGCTAAACCTGAAACAGAATACCCCCTATCTTTAGCGAAACTATCTATTGCATTCCATATTTGAACATGATTCATAATACTCTCCTTTGTTTTATCTGAACACATACTAATTATGATGACAAACGAGAGTACAAACACTAGGAAAATAGTCTGTTTGAGACTTTTTTCTTATTTTTTATAAAGAAAAAATTCTTATAAAAATCGGCGTTTATAAACGCCGATATTAAAAACAAAAATAAAAAACAAAATTATGGTTCTAAAAATTTAGCAAATTCAGAAAAAGTTGTATTAGTAGCATTCAATATTTTTGAAATACTCTGAGTAGATGGCCATCTTTCTTGTCCATAACAAGTAAAACGTTTAGACTTGTTAAAAGTAGTTGGGTTTAGACCAGACATTTTTGCCAGTCCAGAAGCTGTTGTTCCTTTTACCTTGGCAAAAGAATCTATGGCGTCCCACATTTGTAAGTGGTTCATGGTTTGCTCCTTTTTAAAGTGTTACCCATATAATGATTATTTAGAAATTCGTTATAAAAATCAAATTAAAAATTTATTCCTATAATAAGAAAAAATACCTAAATAAAAATTATCAAAACAACTCATATTTATAATATAAAACTATTGCGTTTGATAAAGAATAGTATATAATGCATACACACAAGCTAGTAGACAGCTATAGTTTTAGGATGAGTGGCAGAGCGGTCGAATGCGACGGTCTTGAAAACCGCTGAGGGGGCAACTCCTCCGGGGGTTCGAATCCCTCCTCATCCGCCAGTAATATTATCTTGTATGATAATTTCTGATTATATTCCGCTGATATTGTCTTTTTGTTTTACTAAACCAATAAGGATCGTAAATAGATCCATTATATTTTGTGGTTTCATAATTTTTTATATTTTCTTCAAAGCAAACTTCTTGTACATTACGCAATTCTAATATAACTGCTTTGGTTTCTCGTTCAGCCTGTTGCAATAGAAAATCAACAAAAGAAGGTAAATTCATAATTATTTCACTTCTTTAGATAACAAGGAAAGAACCAACATTCCTCCCCCTATTACAAACATTATTCCTGACAACAATTGGCCCATCGTTAATCCCCAAGATGTTAAAAAACCAATCTGAATATCTGGTGCTCTAAACTGTTCACAGAATATTCTAAATATAGCATAAGTGATACATAATATTCCAGAAAGTGCCCCATGTTTTTTTCTTAAATTTGTTTTCAAGTATAATACAAACATTATTATAAATAAAACTATCCCTTCTAGAAGAGCTTCATATAAAGGACTTGCATGTCTAGCTACACCAGAAGGGTCTCCATTAAATATTATTCCAATAGGAGAAGTTGTTGGTCTACCCATAACTTCCATATTTATAAAATTTGCTATTCTTCCAAAAAACAAACCTATTGGTGCCACAACAGCCAATAAATCTGTTACCTTAAAAAAATTATGAACAATAGATTTATCTGAAAAATGCTGTTTACATATAAACATAAATGTGGCTAGAGCTACACCTAATATACCACCATGAAAACTCATTCCTCCATGCCATACAGCAAATATTTCTAAAGGATGTAATACATAAAAATGTAAATTGTAAAACAGTACATACCCTAATCTACCGCCTAAAATTACACCCAAAATTAAATATGTAAACAAACTATCCAACTGATTTTTTGATAAATATATTTCTGATTTGTCAGATTGGGACAAACGTTTTAATAGCCCAAACCCGCCAACAAAAGCCAAAATATACGCTAAAGCATACCAACGTATTGGCACACCCAAAACAGAAAAAGCCACAGGAGAAATAGGATCTATAATAAAAGCCATAACTTTATACCTTTATATGATTAAGTTATGGCATTTTATTACTAAAAAATCAAATTTTTCAATATTTTTATTATTGTAATTATTTTTGAATATTTTTTGCAAACATAGATCTAAGCATATTAGATTTTGCCATATCGGCTGCTGTCTTTCTTATTGTACTAATATGTAATAAATGCATGGTTGAGTGCACATTATCAATTGTGTTTTGACATAATTTTATACATTCCTGCAATCTAGCTTTTCGTTTTTCTGTTAAATCTTCAGATAACAATCTTTGTTTGTACTCATGCATCTTCTCTGCATTTTTTTTAATAATCAACCTTTTATCTATTGGATCAAAATCAGTCTTTTTAGAAGAAAAATTTACTTTTTTAGCATTATAAGGTGCTCTAATCGTTATAATAAGCATTAATATCTCCTTGATATTTTCCACAAATATAAACAAATATATATATTTGTCAAGTGTTTAATCTTGAAATACCCGAATTTCTGTATTATATTTCTTATAAGTTTTTAAGGAGAAATTACATGTCTAAAAATACTGTAACAGCAAAAAAAATTAATGGAATAGAAGCTTACTTTAAACATATATTCGGATTAATGGCCGGCGCCGTTGGCGTAACAGCCCTAACAGTGTTTATTATGATTGTTTCTGGTGCTTGGACTTCTTTGCTATCTGCAAACGGCGGTTTATCAGCAACATATTATGTTATTACTTTTGGCGGATTAATTTTAGCCATTTGGACACAGGCACGTATTTTTTCAATGAAACCTTCTACAGCTGGATGGCTTTTGTTTTTGTATTCTGTGTTGATTGGATTTGGTTTAACACCTATGATATTAGCATCTAATGGTTTGTCTATTTTATTAGCTATAATTATTGCAACTATAATGTTTATTTGTATGTCGTTATTTGGATATAAAACAGTAAAAGATTTATCTTTTCTAGGAATATGTTTATTCATGGGTATGATAGGTTTAATAATTGTAGGATTAGTTTCTTTGTTTCTACCTTTAGGACCAACTTTTTCAACTATAGTGTGCTTAATAGGTGTTTTAATTTTTGCTTTATTTTCTGCATATGATATGCAAACATTAAAAAACGCTTATAAATACGTCAACAACGAAACACAATCAAAACAATTAGCTGTTTTGGGAGCATTACATATGTATATATCCTTTATAGCTATGTTTGAATATTTGTTGGGATTAATGAACAGAGAATAAAAGGACTAAAAATGCAATATAAAATAGATAGCAATAAATGTTTAGGTTGCCATACATGTATGGCAGTATGTCCTGCTATGGCTATTTCTACATCTGGGGATGGTAAATGTGTTATAGACAAAACAAAATGTATGGGATGTGGTACTTGCGCATCTGTATGCCCAGCTGTTGCTATTGCTCAAGACAAAGATTAAATTTCGGAGGATTATAGAAAAAGATGCCTGCTAAAACAGTTAACGATATTGTAGCACTTTGTAAAAGACGAGGATTTATTTTTACTGGATCTGAAATATATGGTGGATTGGGTGGTGCTTATGATTATGGTCCATATGGCGTAGAACTTATGAAGAATATTCGTAACGCATGGTGGAATGCCATGATATATTCTCGTAACGATATAGAAGGATTAGATGCAGCACTTATTAGTAACCGTTTGTTATGGAAATATTCAGGTCATGAAGGCTGTTTTTCTGATCCATTAGTAGAATGCAAAAAATGCGGTGCTCGTATGCGCCAAGACAAAATGAAAGATCCTACTAAATGTGATAATTGCGGGAGCACAGAAATTACAGCTCCTAGAGAATATCAATTAATGATGGGATTATCTATAGGTGCAATTGCTGACGGAGAAATAAATGCTTATCTACGTCCGGAAACAGCAACAACCACTTATGTAAATTTCAAAAATGTTTTAGATGCAAAACCACATAAATTACCTTTTGGTATAGCTCAGATAGGAAAAGCTTTTAGAAATGAAATCTCTCCTAGAGGCTTTGTTTTCCGTATGCGTGAATTTGAACAAGCAGAAATGCAATATTTTATAAATCCAAAAGATGATGAAAAATATTACGAATATTGGAAAGCCACTCGTTTGGGTTGGTGGGTAAATGTTCTTGGAATTCCTCAAGAAAAATTACGTTTCTTACCACATGTCAAATTAGCTCATTATGCTAAAGCAGCCGTTGATATAGAATATGCGTTTCCTGATGGTTTTGATGAAGTAGAAGGTGTTCATAACCGCCAAGACTTCGATTTAGGTTCTCATACTAAAGATCAAGATTCTTTTAAGTTATCTGCAAAAGTTCTAGACAACAAAGATTCAACAACAAAGTTATCATATTCTGATGCACAAACTGGAGAGAATTTCATCCCTTATGTAATAGAGACAGCTATGGGAGTAAACCGTGCTATGTTAGCTGTCATGATAGAAGCTTATAACGAAGAGGATTTAGGTGAAGGTAAATCTCGTATCGTATTAAAACTAAAACCATGGTTATCACCAGTCAAAGCAGCGGTTATTCCTTTAGTTCGTAATGTTCCAGAGTTGGTAGATTTATCCAATCAAATTGTGGAAGATCTACGCAAGCTTAATATAGGACGAATAGAATTGGAAAATTCTGGTAACATCGGTAAAAATTACCGTCGCCACGATGAGATAGGCACCCCTGTATGCATAACTGTGGATCACCAGACTCTAGAAGATGGTACTGTTACATTACGTCATAGAGACACAATGGAACAAGAAAGAATAAAAACAACAGATGTTGTTAAGAAAGTATTAGAAATAATTAATCAGTAAAAAAATAAAACCGTGAAAACGGTTTTATTTTTTACGTATATATTCTCTATCATTTTGTAATTCATATTGTCTTGAAATCGTATCATTCTGTATTTTAAAATCTGGTTTAAATCCTTCCACAATATTTTTCAATATATTTAATCCTGAGCTTATTTTATTTGTTGCCTGTTTACCCCATTCTGATTTCTTATCTGAAGGACAATTGATATATTCTCCAGAATGTATACTGCAATCTAAACGTTTTAATATTCTTTTTTTGTATTCAAACACAGCATACCGTAAATATTCTGTAATGGTTCCAGGCTGATCGTACAAAGATAAAATTGAAATCTGCATTTTATCCAACGCTGTATGCCACGCATCCATCAAGACAACATTTTCTAACCACTCCTGAAGAGACATACCAGAAAAAATTAATTCTAAAGCTTCGTTTATAGCGTCCTTATCTTGTTGTGTGACCAATTTAGCAGAAAATTTTTCTACATTTTGTCCATCAAGCATAGCCATAGCTTTTTCTAAATCTAAATCCATAACCATAACCTCTTTGCTTAAGATATAAGTATTCAGATAATATTTTCAATACACATTCCTTCCACATTTGACTTTATACACAAAAATCATTTATAATGCCCTCCTGTGTAGAAGGAGAAAAGTTATATGAAAAAATTATTTTGTACATCATTAATTTCTTTGTTTGTTGCAATATCAACGTCTTCTTTTGCTGATACTATAACAAACGTAGAAAATCCGTTGTATTTACCAAAAAGTGGAGAAATTTATTCAAAAACAGGTGCTGCAATTATGTATAAACGTGCAGATAACACCCAAGCTAATATAGCTAAAAAACATAATGGTGAAGTAGAATTTCCTGTTTGGCGTTTTACAGAAGACATCGGTGTTGGTTTAACAGATAGATTAACATTAGCCGGACGTTTTGGATACACACTAAACAACAGTATTAATAGAAAAGGCATGCACCGAGGACGTTTAGGTTTAACATACAGACTGTTAGAATCACTAGATGGGTTTGTCTGGGATATGTATGGCGAAGCATACTTATCTGGGTTACAAAAAATGGAAGGAAAATTTTCTATAGCAGATAAAACATTTACATATGACAACTTTTCAAATGGACGTTGGGGAGCAATAGCCGGTACAAAATTTGGTAAAAAGTGGGATAAATTAACACTATCTTTCTTTGGAGAATTCATTCAAACATTTGGTAATCATAACAATAAAATTTTAATAGATCCTAATGTACCTGGTATACCTTCAGAAGTTTCAGTAAACTTAAAATCTACCCAAGAAGTTAATTGGGGCATTAACGCCTTCTATCAATTAAACGATTCTTGGTCTCTTGGCGGAGCTTTTGAATTTAATCAACACACAGATAATGGTGTAACAAGTGTTTATACAAAAGTTCCTGATATGTTAAATAAACAGGCAGAACAATGGAAAGATATGAATGATGGTTGGGATGAGTATATATTAAAAGCGACTGTAGCTAAACAATTTACAGACTCCATACAAGTTGCTCTTTTCGGAGAATATACTTTCGATAACTCACATACAAATTCTCAAAATGGTTCTGATATAAAATTTGAAACAGGGTTACGTTTTAATCTACGTTTCTAATATTTATTTCATTAACACAAAAAAACACGTCATTACTCGGCGTGTTTTTTTTATTAAAAGAGTATTTTTAATCCTTTTTTTAAGACCTTTTTTATGATATAATATAAGACAAAGGAAGTTGAGAAAGTAATGAAAAAGTCCAGTATTTTAACGTTTTTTACGGGTATTGTATCTATTTTCCCGTTTGTGTCTGATGCCGCTTATCCTGTATATAATGGTTACAGACCTAATGGAGTTGTTGTACAACAGCCTGCTAATAATGCAGCACGACAACTAGCTGCCGCATCACGTAATAACGGAAGACCTATGGCTCGTAACGTTGCTGCAACTCAACCAACACGTGTAACTGGTGCATTACCAAGAGTTGGATCATCTGCTACAAACGCCGGAAGACAATATTATCAACAAGAAGATTATGACAGACTTGCCGAAAGTGGATTATATGTAGGTTTGTCTGCAGGATATGCTGTTGCTCCTCGTGGAACTATGGTAGCTGATTATGCTGGTGATACAGATTCATTTCTTGCTCCTGGAGCATTTCAAGAAGCAGACTTCAACAAAGATACTGTTATACCACTCCAGGTATCTGTAGGTGCTGCTATTAATAGCGATTTTCGTGTTGATTTTTCGTATTTAAGATACTCTGGCTTATCTTATCCTTCAACAGTTTCTACATCTGATGGTGCTGGTGGATATATTAATGCTACAGTTAGTGGCGGTGCAATAACAGCAAATGCAACAATGTTAAATGTTTATTATAATATTGATTCATTTACTGGATATATGGCTGGTGGTTCTTTACGCCCTTATATTGGTGCTGGTGTTGGATTATCATTAAATAGTTTAGCTGATTATGTTGTGTACGATGGTAGTTTTTACTCAGAAAACGATCCTGCTTATGTTGGTGCAGGTACACCAACAGGTGTTTCTGATATATACGCCTATCATAACGGCGGAACAATGGAACAGTTTGCATTTGCTTTAGAAGCTGGTGTTACAACAGAAATGAATGAAGGTTTAAAATTAGATTTCTTTGTTAGATATGCTAATTTAGGTTTAGTTAAATCTTCTGGTTCTATAGTTGTTTCTCAAACAGAATGGCTAGCAGATGGAGCTGGTGGAGAGTATGAAGCACCTTATGACAGCGTGTATCATTATACCAATTGGTTTGAAAGTGGTAGGTTAAGCACATTAGACGTAGGTGCAAGATTGAGATTACAGTTTTAAAGAATAACTTATTTTTTATTTGAGAGAGATGAAAAATAGTATATATAAATTTTCTTTGATACCAGGTATGATAGCATGTATGATGTTTGAAAATCCTGCTATATGTGCAATAAAAAACACATCAAGAGCACATTATGCAGAAGCTTATAATCAAGTAAATGCTGTTAGACAACAACAAGAATATTATGATAATCAACCTGCTTTAACCACAACAACAAGTGCTACACCAGATTTACCTGTGCGTGTTGCGAATAAAGAATTAGCAGCGCAAATTCTTAACAATTCTGCTGAAGACATTGATTTCAATACATTAGATAGTTGTGCTATGATTTATCCAAGCGGTAAATTCGAATGGAATGTTCCAGAAAGTGGTTTAAAAGCACGAACACAAGACCAATGTGTAGCCGTAGTAGAACTACGTTCTGCCACAGACAACACTGTTTTAGCTACAACTACATTAGCCGCTGGCGACTCTATGAAATGTAACATAGATAGTTTTCCTGAAGCAAATATTTTACAAGCTGCTGGTAGAATCAGTTTTCCTGCTGACAAAGAACCAACATTGGAAGATGTTGAAAAAGTCATGAACGAAGAGCAAAAGCAAAATGCTGGCTTAAAAATAGCAGCAACGGCTATTATAGGTGGTATAGCAGCCAATATGTTATCTCCAAAAGAAGCAGGTGATACAAAATTACTTGGTACAGGCAAACAACAACTTATAGGTACAGCTCTTGGTGCTGCAGGTGCCGCAGGTGTTGCTGCCGCAAGTTCATATTCTGGTAAAGTTGCTGGTGACACAATACAATCAGTAGCTGTGAATGCAACTGCTGGTATGGTCGTTGGTAATATGACTGCAGGAGCTTCAGGTAATGATAGCACTATAAAAATAACAAAATGTAAAGGAGTACCAAAATGAATCTTTCTCCGCTTCAAAAAGCAAGATATGAGTATTCTCCGAAGCTCCCCGGAATGCTCAGAAACGGTATCGCCGAGATTTGTGTTAAAGAAGGCGAAGCTACCAGCAGC
>JAKSTE010000015.1 GCA_024402735.1 Alphaproteobacteria bacterium | reverse complement strand
GCAGAAGCTGGTGCTTCAGAACCTTCCATACTACTCTTGGCTCCTGATAATATCACCATCTGACCCGCATATTGATTCAAAACAACTTCTGTTGTAAATGTTTCTACACCTTGTTGATTTTGCCATTTACGTGTTTTTAAAGAACCTTCCAAATACAACTTAGTTCCTTTTTGTAACATACGTTCAGCAACATCTATTAAATTAGAATTGAAGATAACAATACGATGCCATTCTGTTTGTTCTTTTTGTTCACCTGTTTGTCTATCGCGCCAACGATCAGATGTAGCCAAAGAAAAACTTACTACTTTTTGACCATTTTGCATATCACGCACTTGAGGTTCTTGTCCAACATTACCAACTAAAATTACTTTATTTATACTACCTGCCATATCTTATCCTTTATTTACATACTATTATGATTAAAAATCATTATAGAAAAATCAAGAAAAAAACAAGACGTACAAAAATGTACGTCTTTAAAAATCACTCTTCTTCATCTTCTTCTGATTCTTCTTCACCGTCATCATCTTCTTCATCAAATCCATTCAAATCTATTTCTTTTGGAACACCTAAAATATCTTCTATTTTATCAGAAGCATCTTCGACTTCCATTTTATGTAAAACTGCAAATTCTTGAGCCATACGTTCAAGAGCTCTTAAATATAATTGACGTGCAGAGAATGTCATTGTGTCAGAAGCTGTTCGTCTTTGTAAATCACGTACAACTTCTGCTAATTTCATAGGGTCACCAGAATTAATATTTTCCTCATACTGTGCTGCCCTTCTTGCCCAAATCATACGTTTAGCACCAGCACGTCCCTTTGCAGAATCTATAGCTTCATTCATTTTTTTCATGGATATCAAAGGACGCAATCCTGAAATTTCAGCCCGTTCTAAAGGTACACGCAAAGTCATATGGCTACGTTCAAACTCTATAACCATCATTTTTATCTTTTGACCCGCTACATCTTGCTCTTCAACACGAACTAAACGACCCACACCTTGTGTAGGATAAACAACATATTGACCCGCTTTAAAATCAAGTTTCTTTTTAGGCATAATACACACACCTTTTCGGTTGCCATTCTCTCTATATTTGTGGAGTATATCACAAAAATAAGAAAAAACAAATATTTGGCTAATTTTTTATTGAGCCATACCAGCCGGAGAAAAACGACCTATATTATTAAACAACTCTTCTATCGCATATAATTCTATAGCTGCTGGTATTTCTGTTTCTCCACTAGCAACTTGTACATGTTCCAAATCTTTATCATGCAATACTTTTGTTCTTATAACATCTTTTCCTTTCACCCAAGCCAAAACGACTGTTTTATTATCATATGTTACTGGAAAAGGTCCATTCATATTCTCATCTGAACCGTAATATATCCAGACCTCATCACCATACATGGTTCTTGCCTGTGGATTACCAACAATCTGTTGTAATTGATTCGTTGTTTTTACCTTGGAAATTTCTGTTTCAACATTTTGAGAAAAAACATAACCACGATGTTTTGTCTGACAAGCCACAGTTACCAAACAAATTAACAAAAGCATATATATTCTTTTCATTTTTTTACCTTATTTGTTGTTTGCTTCCTCAGTATTATGAGACATAGCGAATTTTGCTATATGCTGCTGTAATTCTGTTCTATATAGATTATTTTGCTTAGCCTTCTCTACTAATTTATCAAAATTAGTATTAATAGAACGAGCAGCAGCAAAACGTGTTTCCGTCTTCATAAATTCTTCTAATGGGAAAGGTGTATCTACATGAGAATCCAATGTTAAAGGATTATGTCCATCTTCCAATAAATTCGGATTAAACCTATATAGTGGCCAAGCTCCTGTATTAACTAAATTAATCTGATGTTCTACACCATTCTGTAAAGCAAACCCGTGTGCGATACATGGCGCATAAGCCAATATTATTGAAGGGCCATTAAATGCTTCTGCTTCTCTAAAAGCTCTTATTGCTTGTGCTTGATTTGCTCCTAAAGCTATTTGAGCTACATACGCACCAGACATAATTGCCATCAATCCTAAATCTTTTTTAGCATGATCTTTACCACCAATAGCAAATTTCATACTTGCTCCAAAAGGTGTTGATTTAGATTGTTGACCACCTGTATTTGAATAACCCTCTGTATCTAATACAAGTATATTTATATTTTCTCCACTGTGTAAAATATGATCTACACCACCATATCCAATATCATAAGCCCATCCGTCTCCACCTACTATCCAAACAGATTTATCAACCACTGCATCTAATAAAGTTTCTGCTAAACGAGCTTTTTCTTCAGTCATAGTTGATAATTTTTTACGTAACATCTGTTCGTTTGAACGTTGAACTTCTGTATTCGTATTTGAGAATATTTCTTCTACATCATCTATACCTAATTCATATAACAAACCTTTTAATGATGCTCTTTTTTGGTTTAACGCAACTCTCATACCTAAACCATATTCTGCATTATCTTCAAATAAAGAATTTGACCATGCTGGACCTCTACCTTCTTTATCACATGTCCATGGAGTTGTTGGTAAATTTCCACCATAAATAGAAGAACATCCTGTAGCATTAGCAACAACCATTCTGTCACCAAACAAATGAGCCAACATACGTATATAAGGCGTTTCTCCACAACCAGAACATGCACCTGGAAATTCAAAATAATGAGGTAATAATTCTACATGTTTCGGTATATTTAAATTTAATTTCTTTTTTTCTATATCTGGAATATTCAAAGCACTATTAAATACCTTTTGCTTATCCATAGCTTCAGATATAGGTATCAAAGATATTGCCCCAACAGGACAATTTTTCATACACAGTCCACAACCTGTACAATCAGATGGAGAAATGTTTAATGTATAAAACATTCCATCTCCAAGCTCCGGTGTTTTAGTAGGAACAACTATTATTCCTTCTGCTCGAGCTTTCTCCATTTCTGCTTCATTCATAACTTTGATACGTATCGCTCCGTGTGGGCACAACATAGAACATTTACCACACTGTATACATTTATCTAAACTACATGTAGCTACACGTGTTGCCAAAGCTCTCTTTTCATATTTAGATGTACCAACAGGATATTGTCCTGCGCCAAAAGCACCATCAACTTTAAATCTAGAAACTGGTATTTCGTCACCACGACCTGCAGCCATTTCACCCAATGTACCAGCTATTTCAGCAGGAGTATCTAAAGTCATTGCAGGTATAAAGTCTGATGCTAAATCTGATACAGATGAAGGCAATACAAATTTTTGTAAATAAGAATATGCCTTATCCACAGCTGCCCAGTTAGCAGCTACGACATCCATACCTTTCTTTTTATATGTTTTTTCTATTGCGACCTTTGCGGATTTTGCAGCAATTTCAGGATCTATAACTTTTGTTAAATTAAAGAAGTTCAACATTATGAATGTGTTAATACGATTACCTAAACCTAATTCATTGGCTGCTTTATTCGCATCTAAGAAATAAACATTTGCACGCATACGTATTAAATGTTCTTGAGCCGAACGTGGTAAATTTATAAATGCTTCTTCTGGGTTCATAGAAGTATTTATCATTACTGTTGCATCTGCACGCAAAGCAGAAAACACATCAAATCTTTGTGCTATCATAAAATTAGATACACATATAAAATCAGCAGAATCTACTAAATATTCACTCTGTATTGGTTTTTCTGAAAATCTTATATGAGACTGTGTTATACCACCAGATTTTTTAGAATCATATACCGCATAAGATTGTGGATATAAATCAGAATTTTCTCCAACTATTTTTACAATATTTTTTACAGCACCAACTGTACCATCACTACCTATTCCATATAAAATAGCAGTTTTAACAGACGCATCTTCTATAGTAAATGTTTTATCTGTAGTCAAAGACAATTTTGTAAGATCGTCTTCTATACCAACTGTAAAATTATGATGTAGTGTACCTCTCATCATATTTTCTACAATTGCCTTTACATCACTTGGTTTAAATTCTTTGGATCCCAAACCATAACGACCTCCGTATACAGATATACCACAAGGTACTATTGATTTCACATTTTGATATAAAGGTTCACCCAAACTTCCTGCTTCTTTTGTTCTATCTAACACAGCAATCTGTTCTACAGTAGAAGGCAGAGATTTCAAAAATGCTTGTACAGGGAAAGGATTAAACAAATGTATTTTTAAAAGTCCTACACCTGCTGGTAAAAACTTCAATGTCTCTTCTATAGTTTCACAAGAAGATCCCATACTTACAATAACGTATTTCGCGTTTTTATCACCAACATAATCAACCAAACCGTATTTACGACCAGTCAAAGAAGCTAATTGTTTCATACAATCTTCAACTATTGCAGGTACATTATCGTATAAAGAATTAGCCGCTTCCCTACCCTGAAAATATACATCTGGATTTTGTGCTGTTCCACGAATAGTTGGATGATCTGGAGACATACCACGAGTACGATTAGCAATAACAACATCATCCGGTATCATCTTTTTCAAAACATCGTCTTCGATTCGCTCCATCCGAGCTTCTTCATGACTTGTTCTAAAACCATCAAAGAAATGTAAGAAAGGAACTCTCGAACGCAATGTTGCGGCATGCGCAACCAAAGCCATATCATGAGCTTGTTGAACATTATGACTAGACAATAAAGCAAAACCTGTCTGACGAACTGCCATAACATCACTATGATCACCAAAAATAGATAAAGCGTGTGTAGCAATAGATCTGGCAGCAACATGCATAACAAAAGGTGTTTGCTCACCCGCTATTTTATACATATTAGGTATCATCAACAAAAGCCCCTGAGAGGCAGTAAACGTTGTAGCCAAAGCACCCATCTGCAAAGCACCATGCAACGTTCCTGAAGCTCCTGCTTCTGATTGCATTTCTATTATATTAGGCACACTACCCCAAATATTTTTCTTATGTTGAAAAGCCCACTCATCAGCCAACTCACCCATCGTACTACTTGGCGTAATAGGATAAATAGCAGCACAATCAACACATCTATAGGCTATATCAGCAGCAGCCCAGTTACCATCTACAATCATTTTTGACATACTAAAACCTTTCCCCATTAATTATGGAAAGAATGATATACATTTTATAGTGTTAAGGCAAGTTTAATATTAAGAAAAAGGACACAAAAATGTGTCCCTTTTTACTTCTTTTTAGAATCTTCTTTTTTGTCATCAGAAGATTTATTCTCTATGTTTTTCTGTCCCATTTTAGACATAGCTCTTACCATATCCATAGCTCTCTGTAACTGATAATCCCTAGCATCTTTCTCTTCGTCAGTTAAATTCAAATAATCCTCTTCTTCATCTTCTGTTTTTTTATCTTCTTTTTTAGAATCTTTTTTCTTTGAAGCATCGTTTTTCAAAGAATTTTTAAATGAAGCTTCTGAGAATAAACTTTCTTTTTTCTCTAACACCTCTAATTTACTTTGTAGTACTTCAACGTCAGGGGTAATTCCTTCGTTTTGAATAGATCTACCACTTGGAGTATAATAACGAGCTATAGTAATATGAATAGCGGTACCATCACCTAAAGGTTTTTGCTGTTGCACACTACCTTTTCCAAAACTCTTAGACCCCATAATTATTGCACGACCATTATCTTGCAATGCACCGGCTACAATTTCTGAAGCAGATGCAGACCCATGATTTATCAATACAACTACTGGTTTTCCGTTAGCTAAATCACCTTTTTTAGCAAACATACGTTCTATATCTGTTTTTGCTTTGCCACGAGTAGAAACTATTTCACCGTCATCTAAGAAAGCATCTGACACATCTATAGCAGCAGTTAAAAAGCCACCAGGATTATTACGTAAATCTAGTACGTAACCAGCAACTTTTTTCTTTTCTAAACTTTTTAATGCATCATGCAATTCCTTAGTCGTAGTTGCTCCAAAATCAGAAATACGTATATAACCTATTTTAGGAGCCTTTTCGTCATCAAGAGAAAAAGCATCTTCTTTTTCTTCATATTTAATTGATTTAACTTTTATGATAGCACGCTTAAGAGTTATTGTTTTTGCTTCTTCACCTTCACGCATAATTGTTAATTTTACTTTTGTACCAGGTTTTCCTTTCATCTTTTTAACAGCCTGATTTAAAGTTAAATCAAAAACCTGTTCTCCATCTATACGTGTAATATAATCACCTGCTTTAATTCCTGCTTTTGAAGCTGGAGTATCATCTATAGGAGAAATAACACGAACAGCACCTTTATCACTTGTTATTTGTATTCCTAAACCACCAAATTCTCCCTGAGATTTATCATTAAATTCTTTAAAATCTTCCTTAGACAAATATGAAGAATGAGGATCTAGTGCTGAAAGCATACCATTCATAGCACCTTCTAACATTTTTCTTTCGTCCGCTTCTTCAACAAAGTTATCTCTAGCAGTTTCAAAAACTAATGCTAATTTTTTCAGTTCAGAATAAATCTGTTCTTCTGTTAAATGTTCTATAGGTTCTTCTTTCTTAGGTTTTGCAGCATCAGCATTAATAATAGGAAACACTAAAACTAATAATAGGAATAATTTTTTTAACATTTATGATCCTTATTTTCTTTACTGGTTTATAGAATAGTAAAAAAACATATTTTTGCAACACGATTTTTTCGAAGCAATATTGACAAAATAAATATTTCGGGTATTATATCCTCATGAATTATCAATCTAATGAATTTTTAAAAAAAGAAATCGAAAGCAATAAAAAGATTATTTTAGAACAACTAACTTGTCGTTGTGCCAAAATTAGCAGTTTACACTGGATCCCTTCAAAACTCCAAACAGAAACATCAAACCTTTTTAAAATACCAAATAACATACCTGCTCAACAACGTGATTATTATATAGATTATGCAAATATTCAAAACATTGCAAAAACCTGGACACATCTAGCAAATCTACCAAAATCAACAAATATAGATATCATACAAATTCAACACATACATAAAAGACTAGCCACAGGAACAAATATCCCTGCTGGGCAATTTAGATTTTCTGCCGTAGCTTTAGATTTATTAGACATAGAAATACCTTCTTTTGAAAAAGTTCCTTACTTACTTGATGACATAACCTATCAACTACAAAATAATTCTGTAAACGCTATCAATAGAGCTTTGCAAGCTCATTGTAGTATAATTGCTGCCCAACCTGTTAACGATTTTAATAAAAGGGTTGCCAGAATGACAATGAACTGGTTTTTACTAAAAAATAATTATACACCTATAATATTTGATAAACCTACAGATAAAAAACTATATTATGAAAATTTGAAAAATTATTATAAAGGAGATATTCACTCCTATAATAATTACATGTATATATGTATGCTTAGAACTCAGCAAACTATTATTAAACTTCTTAAAAATTCTTTAACTTTGTAAAAACGAAGTTTGATTTTTATTTAGTTTTTTATTACAATTCGTACATGCGTCGTTCTTTATTTTTGATTTTTATTACACTACTATGCTCTGATATGCATGTCGCATTATGCTCAACAGAATTAGATGCTATTCAAGCACAAATAAAAAAAACCGAACAACAAAATAAAAAAATAGAACAACAACTTCTAACTTCAGATAGAGATGTCGAAACCACAAAAAAGAAACTTGTAAAGAAAGCTGATCAAGTAAGTAATTTGGAAGAACAACGCAATCAAATAGCCAAAGTTATAGCTGATATAGACGCTCAATTAAAAACAATTAACTCAGAATTAGACAACAGTTACGACAGTATATCAGAATCAACATCAAGTATATTATACATTGCCATGAATCCTAATTTTGATACTGATACCATGCACAATTATGTACTAACTTCTGCATTATTATCCTCTGCTGCAGATAAATTTGATGAAGATATACAAACAGCCACAAAGAAAAAAGAAAAATTAGACAAATTAAAAACAGAAAGATCTATAGAAAAAGAAAAATTAGATAGATCTGCTAAACGTTATTCTAATGAAAAAAACGAACTAGATAAACTTCTTAAAACAAGATCTGCTCAAAACGAAAAACTAAAAAAACAACAATTAGAAATTCAAAAGAAATTACAAAGTTTATCAGCAAAAGCAAAAACAATTTCAGAATTATCAGCAGGTGTTGGTAGTTCAGAAATGTCTGCCAATTCAAAGTTCTCAAGAAGAAAATTACGCACACCTGTAAAAGGTAGCTTAGTTGTAAAATATGGCGAAAAAACAGCTTTCGGTTTAAAATCAGACGGTTGGAGAATTCGCACACGCAAAGACGCTTTAGTTACTGCTCCTGCAGATGGCGTTATAAAATTTGCAGACAGTTTTAGAGGCTTCGGAAAAATTATAATCATGTCTCATAAAAATGGATATAACACTGTTATGACCAACATGGGAACAATCGATGCTTTAGTAGGACAAGAAGTATTAGCTGGAGAACCTATTGGACGTATGGATGCTTCAAAATCAGAAATGTATTTAGAAGTAAGACGAGGAGATAAATCGGTAGATCCTGCTAATTTATTTAACGAACCTTAAAATTCAAATCTCAAACCTAATGTAAAATTCATATGAAACATATTCTCTGCTGAGAACCAGTCTCTATATTGACTTCCTGTTTCATTAGATAATTTCCATTTTACTTCAGGAATATAAATAACTTTTGCATTTAAATCTAAAAACATTGAATCTGTTAAACCATAAGCTATACCCACAGAACCTAAAGCCGCAACATTAGCATTATCTACAGTTGATTCATAAAAATTTATAATATCGCCATCGCTTTCAACAAACCCATAATCACGCAAATCAGGATCATACCCACCTATTCCATAATTTGATAAATCACCATATATATCTGATAACTTTAATGTCGTTCTAGAATTAGCGTATCCTATTCCCAGACCAACATATGGAATAAATTGATTTGCAGTTTTATGCTTTTCATCACCAAAAAAATCATAATAAACCATAGCAGAGATAACATCTGTGGTTATAGAAGAAGAAACCCCTCCACTATTTTTATTTTGGGTATCTTTTGAACCGTCCAAATTAGTAACTTCAACTGAGCCACTAAACAAAGGAATTTGGTTATATTCTGTCTTTGCTATTTTATCCCATTCTAATTCTATTCTCCAATTAGAATACGTTGGTACAACAAAACCTATATTTGCATTTGCAGCAAAACCAAATTTGGAAAAATTCTCTTTTACAGGCAAAGAAGAAACATTAAACTCAGATTCTCCATCAAAAGCATATAAGCTACCAACCTTATTCTTCATACTACCTGTTCCATATGTCACTCCACCACGAGCACCAAGAACAAATCTTGCCCCTTTATCAGAATAATGTCCGTCTCTTGTATAATATCCATCGTATTCCCAATTAGCCAGAACGCTACTTGAATACAATGCTAAAACCATAGAAAAAATCAGTTTTTTCTTATTCATTACAGAGTATAATTATAACATAAAATATACTTAGAACAAAGATATTTATAAAGCGTTTTACTAGGATAAAAACATAAGTTTTGTAAATAAAACTTGCTTTTTTTGTTTTATAAGAATAATATCTCACTTGTATAAAAAAATAGGATATTTTATGGCTAAAGATGATGTGATTGTTTTTTCTGGAACAGTTGAAGAAAGATTACCTAATACTATGTTCAGGGTAAAGCTTGAAAATGGTCATGTTATTTTGGCTACAGTATGCGGAAAAATGCGCAAAGCTCGTATTTGGGTTAACGTTGGAGAAAACGTTCACGTTGAGATGACTCCTTATGATTTAGACAAAGGTCGTATTACTTTTGTAGAAAGAAATCATGCTACAGAAACTCCCCAAAAACATCAGTGATTTTTTTATAAAAACCCTTGCTTAAAATATTAGAATTTTGCTACCATTCTTCATAGAAGAAAGGGATGAAGAAGTTTTTTCTATTTTTGTTAGTGTGCAGCTGCATGAGTGTTAGTGTTGCTAACGCTGCTAGTCGTACTGCAAACACAGTAACTAGAACAACAAATACACCTTCTAAAACTGAAAATCAAAGGCCCCAATCTTCTCTTAGCAGAGCAACAATTAAAAAAGCTATAACTTCCAGACCTTCTTCTACAAGAACTAATTCTGTTAACAGATTAGAACGTACAGCTAGTACAAAATCTCGTTCTGCAAAAAACAATTCTGCAAAAACTTTACTTA
>JAKSTE010000014.1 GCA_024402735.1 Alphaproteobacteria bacterium | reverse complement strand
TTAAAAAATACGTTCGACTCATTGCTGAAATCGAACGCATATCTAACTTGGCTCACCATTTTGGACTTTCTTAGAAAAAATTTCTTTGAAGAAGTACTATCCTACAGCCCTTTTTATGAAGAATTGAAAGAAGAGTAAGAGATTTTTTGTTAATAAATATCTTTTATGATATAATAGTTCATGTTAAATAGGAGGAAATATGAAGAATACTGTTGTTATAGTGTCTTTTGCTCTGTTAGGTTTGGTTGGCTGTGATAAAATTGAAACTATAGATTTTAAATGTCCTTTGCCAACAAATTATAAAGAAAACGACAATCCTTTAACTTATACAGATACTACCCAGGATGTATTGGTTAAGATAAAAACTTATTTAGATACTGCTATTATCACTGTTGATAAGCATTCATCAAAGTTCCTTCTGTCTTCTGCAGAAGAGTATGAGGTTGGTTTTTATGCTATAGGGTATACAGGTGTATTCCCAAACAGCAATAAAGAAGCAGTGCTTATGGTAACATTGGATACAGAAAATGATAAAATTGTTCAATATGATATAAACTTTAAATCAATATTGGGAAAAAATTTTTCTTGTGAACCTATACAAAAAAAATATAAAGGTGAACTATGGACAACAAATGTGTCTTTTAGGAACTTTTATCCAAATCCAACTAAACAAAGAAAATGTCTTGAAGAATTAACATATAAAGTTTCTTGTAATGGTTTTTGTGTAAATGGTAATCCAATAAGTGGATTTGTGTACAAAGATATTCTTATTCCTAAAGAACATGCTTTATATATTTCTTCTAACTGGGATTATGATCATCCAAAGATATACAATATCAATGATGGAATAAATCAAGATTATGAACAAGATGCATGTGATGTATTAAATAGATTAAAAGAGTATGCAGAGAATCACTCTTATTTGAAAAAGAAATATGGTCAATGTGAAAGGTTATCAATGACTAAAACCATAACTTCAAATGTAGAAGAAGCTGAATACACTTTAAAATGTTGGTGTAACGATGGTAATAAATTGTTTGATATAAACGATAATGATTTTACATTTAAAACAAAATCTCAGGGGCCTTATACAGAATGTGATGAAAAGTGTAACAATATATGTAAAGAGAAAATAATAGAGATAAAATAGCCCAATATGATGACAGAATTGAAGAATATTACAGAAATTTAGTGTTTGTAATAAAAGTGGCAGAAAAACAGCCATTACAGGCTAAAAGTTAGAGGTTTTGATAAAAAAAGGGTACTAATAAAAATGCTGACCTCTAACTTTTTTATAGATGGCTGTAAGGTGCAGATTTCTCTAAAAAAATCCCTTGAAACTATAGTAAATTTCAAGGGATGTCCAACTTGGCTCGGGCAACTGGACTCGAACCAGTGACATACGGATTAACAGTCCGTTGTTCTACCGACTGAACTATGCCCGAATAGCAAGCTATATATTATATTCTTTTTTTTTAGATTTCAAGTGTTTTTTGCTTGATTATAATTATTTTGTTTTTTGGTTTAACAACTGTTGCTGTTGTTGTATTTGTGCTTGAAGTTCTTGCTGTTTTTGTTGATAAAATATCAAAGAATCTTCAATAGCATTATCGTTCCATATTGTTTTCATAAAACGCTGAGTTTTGGCTATGGAATTATCAATACCAACAGATAAATGTTTCTTTCTTATATCTTTTAAAACATCAGAAGTGTGTTGTATAACCATATATTGTACCATATTGTTTTGTGTTGTCTGTCTGTTTTCAAAAGATACAATTTCTGTTTTGATATTTGGATTTTCACCAAAGAAGTATTGGTATGAATCAATATCGTCAATTAACGCATATACAAGACTATCGGCTTGTTTTATGTAATAATATGTCTCTACTTGTTTTTTATAATTTTGTTCGTCTTTTATATTTGCTTCATTTGCTTTTAATATAGCAATACATTCTTCTGTTGAAGATTTATTTTCTTTCTTATCTATAACAAGTTTGCAAAAATCGTTTCTTTTTAGGATATTCTTAATAAAACTGTGTTTATAATAAAAAGGTTCTGCTAATTTTTTTATATCTCTTTCTAATAATAACCTATGGGAAGACAAACTATCCTGTAATGAGGTTAAATTATCAGACAATAAGTACATATTATCGTATTGAGGATGTTGCTTTTGATGTTTTTTTAGCTCAAAAGCGAATGATGCTGTTTTTTCTGAACAAGCAGATTCTAAGTTTTGTAAACTATCTATAGTTTGTTTGATATGGTCGCTTTCTGTCTCTGAATTACTTTTATTACAAGAATGTAATGTCAAACAGCATAGCATCATCAATAATAAAGGATCTTTGTTCGTTTTGATCATATTTATACCTTTGTTTATAGAATATCTTATAACAAAACAATAATTTGTCAATATATGATATTGGAGCTAATTATTTACGGTCTGCTAATTTTTGTAGATCTAATTTAGCGTTTTTCCATAATAATGCCATAAAAACACTGCATCGTGCACATGGACATTTCATATTAACTTTGCCGGTTTTTAACATGTGTAACATTTTATTAACAAAACAATGATTTAAAGCCTTTTGTATGCCCGTGTTACAGACGTTTACCGGAGTCTTTTCATCCGGATTATTCCAACAGCCTATTAGTGTCCCATCGTAATTTATTAAGGGTTCTTGTAATAAGTTTAAGCATTCAATATGGTCTATATCATTAGCTTGGTCAAAGAAATTGAAATGTTCATAAGATAATCCATCCTGAGGAGTAGCTTTATTACTTTCTTTAATAATGTTTATAAAAGGATGGTTACTTTTTTTAGAGCTCTGTAGCTTTTGAAGTTTAGGCAATTGGGGATCTGTGTCTAATATGTTTACGGCCGTTAAATATGTTGGGTCGGTTAAAAAATCCATTTGTTCAGGAGTTAATGGTTGTAGATCGCCAAAAATAACTCTAATATTGCGTGCTTTACATATATCTAATAACTGTTGTAATTCTGAAGAATCAAAAATTTTTGATCCCATAAAAGCAATTTGTTCTATGGAATGAGAAGTGTCTAACAAATCTATTAGTGTGTTAGAACTAATAGGTTTTTCTGTTGTTTTTATAACTATTTTATTTATTTCCATTGCTCGTATTTCCATAGATATGTGACTTCAAGAAAGAGATTATATCATTATTATCGTTTTTAATAGTCTTTTTATATACCAGTATATTACAGATATAATATTGCTTTTCTTCAATCACTTTAAGAGGTTGCATTTTAAATGTGTTCTTTGTGTGAAATAAGAAAATAGGTAATAGGTACGCATAATGAGAAAATATTAATTTAATACGCTGAGATATTGATGGTATGTATCTCATATATATTCTTATCAACTGTGTTGAAGATTGTGGCATCCACGGTTTAATTGCAGATAAAAAATGCATGATAAAAGGAGGATTAATTTTAGGATTAATCTTAAATGTATTCTGTGGAGCTTGTTGGCTATTGTATATATTAGATAGTCTCATAATATGACCATCAGCTATTTTGTTTATAGCGTCTTGATCTGGATATATTATATTGTTGGCATTGTTATACATCCAATTTATGCAGTTTTCTGAAAAATTATTTTCTCTGCATGCTTCTAGATCAAACAGTATCACGCCCGAATTGTAATAGTTTGAAGTGCCTAATTTTGCACGACGTTCTTTATAAGAAAATTTATCTACGGCCATTCCTAAGAAAGTGTTTTCTTGTAATGGTTGTGTAAATAAAGAATAAAGATCTTTTAATACAAGAGTATCTCCATCAATGTATATTATTCTGGATAATTTATTGAAAATTTTCGGTATCATAATTCTATAAAAGATAGCTTTGGTCCAATGTTGCATATTGAACTTTATAAAGTCACAATTAAAATTATCCATATCTATAAAATCTATAGAAACGTTAGTGTTATTTGTACATTTTAATAAATATTGTCTGTCGACTTGTGAAAATCCAGAACACAGTACATGTAAAATAGTAGGGTGCGAAGCTGAGTTTTTACATATAGAATTTATCAAAGCAGATAGCGGCAATACGTAATTGTTATCGGCTGCTGTACAAAGGTGTAGTGTGTTATCTGTCATTGCTTTATAAAGTGTTTTCTGATTATTTTACAATAATCTTCTTTTTCCCTATCTTTCATACAAATACCCATATTAGAAGAATGCAATCTCCTCATACATGATATTAAAGGTATTTTTTTTATTTTAGAATTACTTTTTTCTGCTCTTAAAATCCAATCGTAAGCATCACCGCATAACAAATCCTCATCAAAAACCCCAATTGAATCGAATGCCGCTTTTTTTATTATTGAACAACCAGATAAAACACCATAATTTGAAGTTGTTAATTTAAATTGTTTATCACAATCAGGAGATATAAAATCTTGTCTGCGTGCAATAATAATATCGTTGTCTTCAATTTCTGTAAGAAGGTTCTGAATAGCGTTTGGTACCAAAATATCATCTGCATCTAAAAACATTATAAAATCAGAATCTGCATGTTTTAGCCCCGTGTTTCTAGCTACTACTGGACCCGAATGGGCTATAGTATAGACTTTGTTTGTAAATTTTTTTGCAATTTCTACGGTGTTATCTGTGCTTTCGTCATCCACAACTATAATATCTGTATCGCGATAATCTATACTACTTAGCGTTTCTGCTAAATATTTTGATCCGTTATATACAGGTATAATTATAGATAGCATTTTTATTTAACCACAGGAGACCAACCATTTAGTGATACGTCATGAATAGGATCATCCATTAATAACTTCTGAACATCGGTAGAAGGAGTTATTTCATAAGAAAAGTTGTCTTCTTGCAACTCTTGTATAAGTTCGTCGTACATATTAAAAGATTGGGAACTGGCTTCGGTTTCAGAAGGGACTATGAGATTATATTTAGTAAGGTTTTTAAAGATTGTGTCGATGCGGTTGGCATAATCAGATGGTATTTGATCAATAGTGCCACTTATTTGCTTTATTTCTTCGATGTTTTTACCACTAATTAACATTCTAAAAACGAAGTTTGCAAAGGTTGGCAAAATATAAAAGATGCCTTGTTCTACATCGATAAAGATACTTTGAGTGTCTGTTATGTCTGCGAAAAAAGAGTCGTTAGATTTAAACATTGTAAGCCTCTGTGTTTACTAGTTGGTAAATAGCTTTTGCATTTGCCTCTACGTCAGGTCCTAAAGATATGTTAAAGAATTTTAAATCTTTTAGCAAATTATAAATGTATTTATATTCCTCAAGTAAATTAGTGGAACGAGCTAATATACCGAGTTTAGAATAGTCTGTGCATATGCGAGTAATAATATCTTTTGGATCGGCTTTATTAATTTCTGGTTTTTCTGATTTTGTCTGAGTAGGTTCTATAATAAATTTAATAGGCAAATTAGTAGTTAATGTTTTTTGTTTGTCCAATATAAAAACATCTTTGTTTTGGTTTATGTTATGTACAATTTTCTTTATTGGTAACCAAGTAATGTGAGCATCGGAAGATAGTGTGGAATATATAGGATTTGCTATAAGAGAATTGTCTTTTTTTTGTACCACAATTCTGTCGTCTCCCACAAAATCCATTCCTAATTTAGTACAAAAAGCAGCCAATGTTGATTTGCCAAATCCGGATAAACCGGAGATCATACAGCCAACATTATTAAGCCCAACTGCGGCACAATGAAGAATAGTAGTGTTTGAATATATGTCGTATATATAATTTAAAATACGCATAAGTAGATGGTTTTCACCGATGTGGAAATAATTAGAGGCATTTTGCATGTCTTCGTTTACGGATAATAAAGTCTGCTGTCCATTGTTGATTAATAAACAATCGTGATGGACAATAATGTCTGGTTTTCTAGATGTGTTATTATCTGTAAAACAAACGTACATGTCATAATAATCTGGTTCAGAGATAAAAGAAGATGTTGGTTTGTTTAATATAAATAGTTCTTTCGAATTCGGGTATTTTATATCTTTTTCTGAACGATAAAAAAAGTCTTCTATCCTGTCTGATATCCACTGGGTGTGGCATTCTATGTATAACGGGTTATCGCCTATAAAAACAGTGCCTTTCCATAAGGGAGATTGCGTAGTACATAACTTATTAAATGCACTTATTAATTTGCTAAACTGATCTTTTGCAAAATTCGTTATGTATTGAGTAATCATTATTAAATGGTCTGAAGTTGTTGTTTCTTATATAGCTTATGGTTTGCTTTATATATTTTTACTATTTTTTTGTCTCTTTTAAGATATTTTTTAACCACTTCATCTGGACACATAAAATCGATGATTTTTGCAGCGTGCTTAGAGATGGTATTTGGTAAAATCTTATTTAATAATTTTGTTAGAATCTTAATTTGGTAATCATATCCAGACATGTTAGCTGTGTGCATAACTTTGCCCCAGCTTAATTCTGGGGTTTCTACTATAATTTTGTAAGCGTCTAGAACCCATTGAGGATGGTTTGCAAAGATTTGAGCTGGGTCTGTCTTTTTTGAACCAGCTTCATATATAAAATTACCATAAAATTCACATAATATGATGACAAGTATGTCTTCTGGACAAGGAATAGAAATTTCGGTGCCACAATAAGGAACCTTTTGTGATCTATACCATATAGTGTCATCCATTTTAGGGTTAGCACCTTTAAAAAGGGCATAGTGTATATCAATGCAGCCTTGGTCTTTATATTGCAAGTCTGCACTTCCAATCATGTCGTGGTTTATGTGAAACCCGTCTTCGACAGCTAATTCAATAGATTTGCGATATATATCTTTAGGAACGGCAAAATCGGCATCGTTCATAGGTCTAATTGTTTGTGGGTACAATATTTTTTGAACTAAACCTTTTTGAGCCAGAATAGGGATATTGTGTTTTGTGAATAATTTACAGATTTTTTGAAAAGCTGCCATATTCATCGCATTACGGAATCTGGTATAGTTTAGGACCCCTAATAGTTGTTTTGATAGAAGAGAGGGGTTGAGTTTATAGATAGCCATGGCTAACATGAATACGATAGGTAAGGGTTCTTTATATACGTCTATCGAGCGTTCTAACTTATGTATATTAGTTTTTTTTATAAAACCAGCGTTAATACGCAAGATGTTGATAAAACTTCGATGTGGTATTAAAAATCTAGGAATTCTAAACATGTAAGCGGTTTTATGAAGTTGTTCTTGTTGATATAAGTTTTCCAATTTTGTGCGTATGAGTCAAGAAACAAAAAGCGAAAGAGGTGTGTTTATAGACAAAATATATTTTTGTATATTTTTGTTGATATAAGTGTTTTTTACTTTATAATAATCTTATTATTAACAGTAATTGGAGTTTTAAATGCCTAATACTACTTATTATACAAACATATATAATAATATTGTTAAAAATGGTTGGCTATCTGCTGGTATCTTAGCATATACGTACTGTATGACATCACATAACGTTACAAATATTCTAAGAAATATTTATATCGCTAATCCTGAGGTAATACTTTATGAGCCTGCCTTACATAAAAATCCTTTCTTCTTAATTAATACCCCAGAAGCAAAAAATTTATTTAGAACTAAACTAGCCAAAAATTGGTTGTCTGTGCCAGATTTGGCTGAGTTGTATAAAATTAGCTCTGGAACTGCAAGAAGTATAGTTTATAAGATAGAAAAGTCTAATCCAGATCTTGTTAAAAGAGAACCTTATAAAGGTGGCTTCATAGTGCTTTTACAAAATACTCCAAAAGCATTAGGAATTTTTAGAAAACAAGTACAGCCTCCTAAGGAACAATGGATTTCTACCGCAGTTTTAAGTGTAAAATATAAATTAAGATCAAAACAAGCTGTCAATTTATTAAAAACGCTAAGAAAGACAGCGTGTAGTAATGTTTATTGTTATACATGTAAATCTGGCGAGAAGTTTTTTTCATTAAAAAACACTCCAGAAGCGATAGCGTTGTTTGAAAATATGATTTTTTCACCTAATTTTATCCCTGTTGAAGAATTAATGAAGAAACACAATCTTACACGTAATAGAGCTTATGCAATATTGCGTGACATTGAGGAACAATATCCTGAAAGTGTACACAAACAAAAAGATTCAAGAATGCAAACAGTAAAATGTTTAAATAAAACATATCTAGATGTGTTTGCAGATATGGCTAGTAAAGATGTATTAATAGATAGATTTTTATGTAATAAATACAATTTAAGTGAGTATAAGCTTAAGTGTATTAAAAATGAATTACAACAATTGTGTCCTGAGGTTTTAGAGCACAGTAAAAAAGGATATGGTTTAAAAAATCTACCTGAATGTATTGCAGAATTTGAAAAGTGTTTACGTATGCATACCCAACAACACATTACTGGTTCAGATTGGAGAACAATAAATATGTTGTGTGTAAAATATGGAATAAGACAGAAGAAAGTCGCACCTTTATTGGAGAAAATGCAATCTGATGTACCAGAAAGTGTACAAGAATGTATAAACGAATATGGGGATAAAGAGATATGTTTAAGTGGTAAATATGTGGAACACTTCGAACAATTATTAAAAAAACCTATATTAACAGTAGTACAATTATCATATAGGTATGGCTTATCTTATGGTTGTGTTCTGGGTAATTTGATGAAATTACGTGCAATAATGCCTACTGATATATTTTATACTTTAAAGAAAGAGGGTGGAAGAAACTTTGTTATAAGTGTTAGAAATACTCCAGAAGTTTTAGATAAACTGGATCAATGCTTTAAACATAAAAAAGTAAAAGAAATGTTACAAGCAGCACGTATGGTTGGCGCTCAGAATGTAAGATAATTTAGGGATTTTTTTACAGGAAGTAATTATTATGGCAGATAAAAAATATCCATTAGATATAACTATTGCTTGCAGTATTGGGTTAGAAGGTGGACTAGCACGTTTTAAAAACGATTTACCTAACTTTTCAAAAGATGATTTTGAGTTGGTTCATGAATGGAATTGTTGTTTGAGAAACACAATGAAAACCCCAGAATTTAAAGAATATATTACAACGAAATATCGTGTTCTATTGCATTTGCCGGCTGTTACATTATCAAAAATTATCGATAAAATAGCTGTTCCGTATCGTAGTTATCATTATGCAAAAAGATTTTTAGATGCTGCACATTTTGTATATGAACACGCAGATCAAAATGTCAATATTATAGATTTTGGACGTGGTTTGTCTCCCTGGGGGCATGTTGTAAAACAAAAACGTCCAGATGTTCAAATGTTCTCTTTTGATAAAGAAGAAACCAATTTGGTATTTAGTGCGGTATCAGAAAAATTGAATTTACCAACGCCACACTTCAATGTAATGCCATTAGAACCTAAATTCAACAAGGATATATTTGTGTCTTTGGGAACATTTGTGTACCTGGATACAGCAGAACAAGCTGCAAAAATAAAAGAAACAGCTACTAAATTTAAAAGATTGTTTATTGAATTGGATAAACCCAATGCTGTTCAGCAGGATAAAGAACTTGTAAACAGTTTAGGTACAGAATATAACGCTGGTTTTTCAAGACAAGAATTAGCCAAAATGTTAGATAAACAATTCCCTTTTGAATTGAAGGAAATCGGTGGACATGTTAAAGATGTTCGTATTGCAAAAGCTTTAAAATTTGCATCAGAACAATTTCTAGTAAGACAGTAAACTGTTTAAATTTGCTTTTTTATCGAGACACTTGATTGAGTTTACGAATATAATATGTCGGCTTTACAATTATATTATAAAATAATAGTGTTAAGTCTGTTGCTCCTAAAATGAACCAAGCTTCAAGCATCTTATATCCTATTTCCTCATCAACGAATGTACCAGTAATTCCACAAATTAAACTAATAACCGTAAAAAAGACCATGCCACGCATAAAATACTTGTATTGTTTAGAAGTAATAGATGCCAATTGTTGTAAATAATATCGCTGTTTATCGGTTAAATCACCGTGTTCAAGATAATACAAAGCGATATCAACAATCTGTTTAGGTTTGTTATTAATATCCTTAGGGGTTATTGTGTTTTTTATATACTGCGGTTTCAAATATACTGCTCCTTTTTGGGTATGCTAAAAAAACATTTCAAAATTGCAAGAAATATTTTCTACAATAATATAAGGTAGAATTTCTGGGTTGCTTGGCGCTTTCAGATATTATTTTAAGTATGTGCAAGAATTAAGTATGGGGCTTGTGAGAAATTCCATGCAGAATGTTGTAGATAACATGATGGGCTTTGTAAATCAAGGGTTTTTATCAATTCCGTTCATAGCAAATACATAGCGAAAAGATTTTTCAGAGTAAATTGTAATAAATTACAACAAATAAAAAACCGCAGGAATCTGCGGTAAAACTCTGGCGCGCCCAGAAGGATTCGAACCCTCAACCTTCTGATCCGTAGTCAGATGCTC
>JAKSTE010000013.1 GCA_024402735.1 Alphaproteobacteria bacterium | reverse complement strand
AAGAATTAGTAATTGTAGAAGACACATTAGCTATAATGAAAGGCACATATAATGCTAATCATTTAAAAATGGCTTATTCTTTTGCAAAACAAAGATAAAGTTTTCAATCTTTGATCTAAACATAAAAACCGACTGTATTCAGCCGGTTTTTATATTGTTTTTAGACATATTATCCTTTTTATGATACAATACATGATATAAAAGCATAAAAAAGGATTTTATTATGGCATCTAAAATAATGTCTAGATTAATTGAAAAACTTATAATACACGATAAAGCATTTAAGATTTTACAACAACCTGATTATTACTTAAACGTAAACGTATCTGGAAATGTAATTTATGCGACAGTAAAATCAAAAAAATCAAATGGTGACTTTGGTAAATTAGAATTACATCTTGTTTCATCAGATAAACAACCTAAACTTTTAACTGTTAATAATGTACCAAAAGAAATATCTGTATCAGAAACTCAAGAATTATATGAGCTATTAATGGACGTACAAAAAGAATTAGATGCTATTTGGGCAACTAATCTATCACAATTAAGAGGAACTAAAGACTTATAAAAAAAACCGCTTTAAAAGCGGTTTTTTGTTTAAGAACTTTACCCTACTATCTTCTGCCACAAAGTCTGCTTTTTAGACTTTTTGACATTCTTTCTATGACGAGGGGATGTTGTTGTTATTCTTTTTGCTTCAACATGTTGAGCATTCTTTTTCTTAGAATCTGTAGAAGGAGAAAACGCATCCAACGCCTCTTCCATTTTTACAGTTTCTGGCGCAACACGTTGAATAGAATATTGATCTATATTCATTAAGCTATCGTCACCAACAACAACTATTTCTGTTTCAAATTCTTTTTCCATAGCTGCCAATTCTGCACGTTTCTGATTTAACAAATAAATTGCTACATCGCTTGGTACAGTCATTATGATCTTTTGAGCAGCCTTAGCTAATAGTTTCTCTTGTAAATGACGGAACAATATCAAAGAAGCCGTCTGTATACTTGGCACAACACCTGCCCCCATACAATGAGGACATACAACGTATGAAGATTCTATAAAACTACTACGCAATCTCTGACGAGACAACATAAGAACACCAAAAGCATTTATTTTTGCAACTTGTGTTCTTGCACGATCGTGTTTCATAACTTCACGCATCTTTTGTTCTAATTTACGGTTATTTTTTTCTTCTTCCATATCAATGAAGTCAATCGCAACAATTCCAGCTAAATCACGTAATCTCAACTGCAAAGCAATTTCTTCTGCAGCTTCCAAGTTTGTATTTAAAGCTGTTTGTTCTATATCTTTTTCTTTGATAGCTCTAGAAGAGTTAACATCAATAGTAACCATAGCTTCTGTTTGATTAATAACAATAGATCCACCAGAAGGTAATATTACATAAGGACCATGTAAGCCTTCTAATTGTTTTTCAACACCGGCTTTTGTCATTAATGGCAGTGCTGTATCTTTGTATTGCACCAACTGTTTACGTGGAGCTTTTCCGTACATTTGTTGAAAATAAGCTTTTGCTTCTTCAAAAGCTTCTTCACCTTGAACATACATTACATCGTCTTTTTCAGATATAAAATCACGAACAACACGACGTAATAAGGAATCTTCTGTATGAATAACGACAGGAGCTACAGATTCTAATGTAGTTTGACGAATATCATTCCATAAACCTGTTAAATATTCGTAATCTTTTGTTATATCTTCAGCAGAAGCACCCATAGCAGCTGTACGTAGAACAACTGTCATTCCTTTTGGTATCTGCAAAGCATGTAATATTTCACGTAAACGAGCACGTTCAGGTCTATCAGATATCTTTTTAGAAATTCCATAACTATTACGTTTTCTAGAATTTGGCATTAAAACAGCAAAACGTCCTGCTAATGACAAATATGTTGTCATCGAAGCACCCTTTTGGCCGCGTTCTTCCTTAACACCTTGAACCAGTAATATCTGCTTTGGTTTTATTACATCTTGTATTTTAAATTCATGTGCTCGTTTAATAAATTCTTTATTATCTTCACCAGCACTATGATCATCATAATCTGCTATTTCATCTTCTTCATCATTAGGATCATCATCGTCTTCCACTATATTAGCATGAGCCAATTCCAATAATTTAGCCTTCTGCTCAGGTGTAACCTGATAATAATCTGGATGTATTTCAGAAAATGGTAAGAAACCGTTTTTGCCTGTTCCATAATCAATAAAAGCAGCCTGTAAAGAAGGTTCTACTCTTATAACTTTGGCTAGGTATATATTACCTTTTATTTGAGGTTTTGTTGTTGTTTCTACGTCAAAATCACAGACACGGTTTGTAGTAGAGTCTACCACCACTACCCGGGTTTCTTCTGGATGCGCTGCATCTACATAAATCTTTTTTGACATTTATTAATCCTTTTTTTTGTGGGCCGTAAAAAACAGTAACAATATGCTCCCGTGGGGCGTCCGAGCCCATGCCAAGGAAATACGCAACGAAAAACAAAAGCGCAATACACATTGTAGAAAATAGAGATAATAAAAACACTATCAACCCCATTTGATACGACAGTCAGTAAGATATCAAATAGATATTATAAAATCAATCAAAATCTGAATAACTATTGGTCAGAGCCAGGTAATTTATGTTCGTGTTTTATCTGGATTTTAGGCATTATTTGCTTAGCAGCATTCAACCATCCACGCATTTTATTTCGCAACCAACGCTCATATATTACAAACAAACCACCAACACCTATTAAAGGTATAACATAATAAATAATTCTATACGCTAATAAAGCACCAAATATATTTGCTTTATCAACAGATTCCGGCAAAGCTAACATAAATATAGATTCAAAAACACCTATTCCTCCAGGAACCTGACTAAATACCCCCGCAACCATAGCTATAACATACAAACCTATAAATACTCCGAAAGAAATATCTACATACGGTTTCAAACAGAAATATAAAACCAATCCTGCACAAACAGCATCCAATATACCCAAAATCATTTGAATTAATGCTGTACCTGTTGTAGGAACATGGAACTTAACATCCCCTATTCTCATACTTTTACCATTCAAGAATATAGTCATTCCAAAATAAGCTAGTAGACAAGACAAACAGAAAATAAATAATCCATTAACCCCGAAAGTAGCTCCTGCAGATTGAGCAAATATATCTCTAGGAACTAAAAAATATCCTATGATAGCTATAGCCACACAACCAAGGAAAAATGTAAAACCAGAAAAGGTTATCATCTTTACAATATCCGTAGCTGGTACGCGCCAACGAGTATATAAACGATAACGTATTGCCCCACCACTTACAACAGCATGTCCTGCATTATTACTAATGGCAAACCCCAACATCCCGGCCAACATCCATTTCCACCAAGAAACACTTTTACCAACATATTTTAAGGCCAAACTATCATATAAAGATAAAACTACATATCCTGCTAAAGAAGCAACGCTTGCAAAAACAAGATTTATAAAAGGTATATTCCATAAAGCTCTGGCAATATCCATTAAAGAGTAATTATGCAACTGCCAATAAAGCATTCCTGCTGCTAACACGAAAAAAAATACACCAGCATAACTAATAAGTTTCTTAAATGTTCTTTTAGATTTAACTGACATTAAATTTCCTTAACGAGATTAGAGTATACAATATTATGCCAAAAAGCAAATTGTTTTATTTTTCCTGCAAAAAACCACCTGACTGCATTTTCCACAAACGGTAATATTCACCACGCTTACGAAGTAAAGCATTATGTGTTCCCTGCTCAACAATAACACCTTTATCTATTACTACTATTCTATCCATATTACGTAAAGTTGATAATCTATGTGCTATTGCAATGGTTGTACGACCATGAGATAATTTATCGAAAGACTTTTGAATTGCCAATTCTGTTTCACTATCCAATGCCGATGTTGCTTCATCCAAAACCAAAACAGGCGCATTTTTTAAGAAAGCACGGGCAATAGCAATACGTTGCTTTTGTCCACCAGATAATTTTATTCCCCTATCTCCAACCAAAGAATTATATCCTTTTTCTGTATCCATAATAAATTTATCTGCTGAAGCTTTCTTTGCTGCAGCTCTTATTTCTTTCACAGTTGAATTATATTTACCGTATCCGATATTTTCACCTATTGTTCTGTTAAACATTGTGGGTTCTTGTGGAATAAAGGCAATATTTTCTCGCAATGAGTCTTGAGTAACATCATTTATATCAATACCATCTATTTGTATATTTCCATGTTGTGGTTCATAAAAACGCATTAACAAATTAACCAAAGTTGTCTTTCCAGCACCAGAAGAACCAACTATACCAACTCTTTCGCCAGGTTTTATTGTTAAAGATAAATTCTTTAAAACGTATCTATTTCTGTATTTAAAATAAATATTATTAAACTTAATTTCGCCGTTTTTAATTTGCAAACGTTTAGCATTTTCCTTATCAACAATATCTAAAGGTATAACCAGTTCTTTGTAAGCTTTTTTTGCAGAAGCTGTCATATCTATAATGTCTGGGAATCTATTAATTATCATACCTATCATCCCCATAACATTTAAATATACAGATATAGTATAAACTATTTCTGATATCATCATCTCTCCCCGTTGATAAAGCAAACAGGAGAACACTATAGTTGCACCGAACATCAAATCCCATAAAATACCAGGAATTCCCCAAAATAATCGAATGGCATATCTTGAATAAATACTTTTTTCAATTTTTTCTGAACGAGGTTTTTCTAATGTCTGTTGCTCCTTATTTGCACCAGCAAACAATTTTACTATCGTGTAATTTGAAAAACTATCTACCAATTTACCGTTTAATTTACTAGTTACACTAGAAAGCTCTTCACTAGAACTTTTAACTTTTTTTCTTAAAAAATACGCGTATAAAATTCTGAAAAAAATGGCAAAAACAAACATATAAGCAACATATCTATTTATCGCAAATAATAATGTTCCATTTAAAATTATTACCAATACTCGACATACAATGTCAAAAATATTAAAAAAAGCTTGAGTTCCATTTTCTATATAACCAATTTGGCTATTTATAGAACCAGCCATCTTATTAACCCAAAAGGACATGGATTGCTTATGTGTATAACCAGTTAAAGTTTCAGATATTTGATTCCTTATAACTGGTTGTACACGAGAAGCTACTGTTGATAATATTAATTCACTGGTTGTCAGAGACATATTTGTTAATGTAATCAATATTATCGTTGGCAAAGCATACAGTATCAAATTAACCGTTTCTGGAATCGGATTTTCAAATAAAGCTACAACCCAACGTTGAAAATTTGGAAATAAAACCCCATTACCAATAGCCATAAATAAAAAACCAATCATCCATAATACTAATGATGATTTGTGTTCACAGAACCCGTATTTCCAATAGAAACTCAATAATTTTTTTGGTAATTGCGTTATATTTTGTAATTCACTCTTTGCCATAAATGTATTCTCTCTCTGATATGTTTTTGCATTATAGAAAAAAGTATAATTAAAATAAAGATTTTTTATTCTACTATATCATGGAATATTTCAGCCGGAATTGTACCACCTGTTATATTTGAAGCCATCGGTGTAAAATCATCTTTACCAACCCAAATTCCCATAATGTAATTCGTTGTTGCACCTATAAACCAGGCATCTCTGTTATTATTACTCGTACCTGTTTTTCCTCCTAGTACATTTTTCGTGTATGCTCTTCGACCTGTTCCACCAACTTCTACAACATCTAATAATAGCTGTTTCATATAATTAACTGTTTGTGGTGATAATATCTGTATTTCTTCAGAAGGATTTCTCACATATAAAACTTTTCCTTTTGCATCTTCTATTTTCGTTATGGAATACGGTCTTACAGAATATCCATCATTCCATATAACAGAGTATATTGTTGTTAAATCTAACAAATTCAATTCAGAAGCACCTAATACAGTTGAATATTCTCTCCTTAATTTGTTACCTATTCCTAATCTAGAAGCCATATCCAACACAGTATCTATACCATACTCTTGCGTCAATTTTAAAGGTACAGAATTAACACTTTTAGCAAAAGCTTTTGATAAAGTTATTCCTCCGTAATAGTGTTGATTATAGTTCTTAGGGTTATAATCACCTATAGAAAAAGGAGAATCATTCACATAAGAGTCTGGTGTCATACCTTTTTCTAAAGCGACTAAATATACAACAGGCTTAAAAGAAGACCCTGGTTGTCTTAAAGCTAAAACTCTATTAAACTGACTAGCTTGATAATCATCTCCACCAACCATAGCTTGTATTGCTCCGTTACGTTGTAAAGCTACAGCAGCCCCTTGATAATCACCTGTTTTTGTCCCAACAACAGAGGCAATTCGTTCTTGCAAACTACTATTCAGCGTAGTATACACATACAAATCAGAATCTATTGTTCCTATTCTAGACTCAACCTCATCTAAAACAAAATCTGTCCAATACCTATAGATGTTTTTGTCCTTTTTTATATCAGAAGCTTTTAAATTTTTTGCAGCTATTTTTGCCTGATTTAATGTTATATATCCTTGACGAACCATCTCTGTTAACACAACCCTCGCTCTAGCTATATTCTTTTCTGGATTACGTAATGGACTATATGTTGTCGGTGCCTTTAACATTGCTGCTATTTGTGCAGACTCAGCTATCGTCAATTTATTTGCTCCATGCCCAAAGAAAGTATTAGCAGCAGCATCTATTCCTCTTAATCCACCAACCAAAGATATTCGATTCATATATAAATCTAATATCTGATTCTTATCAAATCTGTTTTCTAACCAACAAGATAATATAAGCTCTTGTATTTTACGAGATAGGTTTTTCTTTCTACTTAAAAATATGTTTTTTGCGGTCTGTTGTGTTATTGTAGACCCACCAGAGGCAAATCTACCATGAAACAAATTTATAAAAACAGCTCTGGTAGTTCCTCTAAAATCTATAGCCCCATGCTTAAAAAATCTTCTATCTTCTATGGCTACTATAGCTTGCCAAACATGTGCTGGTACATTTTCTACAGACACAGGTTTTCCCATAATACGCCCTGTAGATCTTATCTCGTTAGCATTTTTATCTAGAAAAGTAACCGCTGGTGTTCTTGTCTCATGCAAAATAGAATCTAAAGACGGCATTTGTAAAAACACAAACAAAACATATAAACCAACACAAGCAATCACAACCAACAAAGAATTTATCCCAAAAGATAATAGTTTGGTTTTAAAACTTCTCGTATTTTTAATATTTTTTACTAAATCTTTTCTCATATTATTTAATGTTTTTTTCAAACTCTTCCTCTGACCAAACAGTTATTCCTAACTTTTGAGCATCAGATAACTTAGACCCAGCTGCCGAACCAGCTATTACTATATCTGTTTTGATGGATACACTTGACTGTACCTTTGCACCAAAACTTTCTAATATTTCCTTTGCCTCATCCCTTGTATACTTCGATAATGTTCCCGTCAAAACGACCTTTTTCCCACTCAATGCGGCATTCTGAGTAACATTAATCTCAACATTTTCTATCGTAATTTGTTTTAATAAATTCTCTAAAACAATATTGTTATGTTCATCTCTAAAGAACATTTGTATTTCTCGAGCCATCACATCACCCACCCCTTCTACTCGAGTTAACTGTTCTTCATTAGCTGTGCGTAAATTATCCAGAGACAAAAATTCTTTAGCCAAAAGTTTTGCTGTAACTTCACCAATTTCTGGTATTCCTATAGCATATAGGAACCTATGTAATTCAATTTTTCTAGCTTTTTCTATTGCAGAATTTAAGTTACTAACAGATTTTTCACCAAAACCATCTAAAACACGTATTTCGTCCCCATGATCTTGTATCAATGTAAATATATCTGATGCGTTTTTGACCCAGCCTTTACATACAAATAAATCTATTTGTTTTTCTCCTATCCCCTCTATATCAAAAGCATGCTTTGACACAAAATGTTCAATTTCTCCTTTTATCTGTGCTGGACAAGATAGAGAATTTAAACATCTGCGAGCAACAACGCCCTGTTCTTGTACAACTACTCCCCCACAAACAGGACACCTATCTGGGAAGGCAAAATATCTTGAATCTATATTAGTTTCTGCCACTTCAACTATTTGTGGAATAACATCTCCAGCTCTTTGAACAACAACCTTATCGCCTATTTTTACCCCTAAGCGCTTTATCTCATCAGCATTATGCAACGTTGCTCTAGAAACTAATACACCACCTATATTAATTGGTTCTAACTCTGCCACAGGAGTTAATACCCCTGTTCTTCCAACCTGAACGGTTATATCATTTAGTTTGGTTATAGCCCTAGCAGCTGGAAACTTATACGCTATTTCCCATCTAGGACTATTAGCACGAGCTCCCATCTTTTCTTGTAAATTTACATCATTTACTTTAATAACCAAACCATCTATATCAAAAGGTATTTCATCTCTATGTAAAATAATATCTTTATAAATTTGTTGTATGTCTTCTACAGAATTAGCTTTACGAGCCCATTGTCTGGTTGTCTTAAAACCCCAAGATTCCAATTTATCAAAATATTCTGATTGAGTATTCCACATACGTTCAGACAAATCTCCGTACGTATAACCAAAAGCACTCAATTTACGAGAAGCCGTTATAGCAGGATTTAATTGTCTTAAAGATCCAGCAGCAGCATTACGAGGATTTGCAAATTTTTTATCTGATGTTTCATTTAATTTAAAGAAATCCTCTCTAGCCATGTATACTTCGCCACGAACTTCTATAACATCTGGAAAATCACCTGTTAACCTTTGTGGTATATCATGAATAGTTTTTAAATTTTCAGTTATATCTTCACCGGCAACCCCACTACCTCGAGTAAGCCCCCTAACAAAAACACCTTTTTCATACCTGGCAGCAAACGACAAACCATCTACTTTTAATTCTATAAATAAATTATTATCTGCTAATTTATCAAACCAATCCGTCACTTCTTGTTCATTAAAAACATCGGATATAGAAAGCATAGGTACCTTATGTGGATAAGATTTAAATTTCTCCGCAACAGCGGCACCAACGTGTGTAGAAAAGCCATCTTTGGCTAATTCTGGATACTCTTCCTCTATTTGCAGCACACGTATCTATACTTCATCATATGTAGCATCATCAACAACATGTTCGTCATTTTGATGGTAAGCAACATCCCAAACATTTAGTTTAGCCATCAAATCTGCATGCTCTGCTCTAATAAATAAATCTGCTGTTTTTACCATGTGTAAAATTATAGAAAATACACATATTTTGTGCAAGCTATTAGTTTACAAATATTATAAATATATTGACTTTACGAAAAAAAAGTATAACTTTAGTGGTCCACGCTATGAAAAACATAGGAAAATAATGCTTACAACGAATACATATTTTTATCAGTATACACCACACAAACAAGAAAGTTTGATATTTATAAACTTATCTAAAATGCCACTGTTTCTTTCTACACAAAAAACAGTATCCAGATAATAGAATTTCTTACTTTAAATAGAAAGTTATAGTAGAAACAACTCTTACACGTTTATTGATGGATTGTTTTTCATTATCAGACCATGCATCTATAGGATCTCTGGCTGTTATGCTGAAAACTCCTTGATTTGCAGACTGAATTTTTCCTAACTTAGCGTTAGCATCTTTTGCAAATTGTTCTCCAGCAGACGTTGCATTTTTTGTTGCAGCTTCTATCATTTGAATCTTTATTTCATTTAAACCATTAAAGACATAAATTGGACCTGTATAATCTTCTGTTATTGTTATACCCTGTCTCACTAAATCACCCATTTTACGAGAAACGTTATCTACCAACTGAACATTATTTGATCTGACCATAACACCTGTTTCTATAACATATCTATCTTTATTCCCCTGATTATTACGCTCTTCCATAGAATACCCAGCATATTTATCTCTAACTTGCACACGTAAATTTTGAATTTCTTCATCTTTAAAACCATTTTCTATAAGAAAAGCACGTGTTTTTCTAATATCTGTATCTATTGAATTTTGAACTTCAGCCAAATCTGTGCCAACACTATTAAATTTTACATTCCAAATAGCTGTATCTGCTACAACATCTCTTTCCGCCAAACCTTTAACAGTAACTGTTCTACGTGCCATAGATTTATATACACCATTACCAATAAAATACCCCCCAAGAGCTATACCTAAAGATAAAACACAAATCCAAACAAAAGGAATATTTTTCAATTTTTGCATTAAACTCATCTCAAACTCCTAACATTAATTCGAATGTCATTGTTATATAAAATAAAAATAAATTCAATTGGTATATCTACAAAAATTATACTTATCTTGTATTTTCTTTTAACACCATCCAAAAACCTGGGCGTTCAGGACCATTTAGATAATCGTTTTGTCTTTCATTTACAAAATATGCTAATTCTTGTTTTTTTTGTTTCAATCTATGAT
>JAKSTE010000012.1 GCA_024402735.1 Alphaproteobacteria bacterium | reverse complement strand
ATTTTCAAATATCTCGTCATAAGACATCTAGTACAAATGATGGCGATGATTTCTATGATTAGGGTTTTATAGATGTTAGGAATTAGTTGGACAGAATTTGTAGTAATAATATTAATATCTATATGTATGATACCTGTAAAATATTGGCCAGATGTTTTTCGTTTTTTTGGTAAATGTGTTAAATGGGTTCGTAATATGATATGGAAAATATCTGATGTTTCTGAACAAGTGAAAGAACGATTGGATTTAGAAAAACCTATAAATGATTTGATAGCTAATGCTACAGAAGATATTTTAAAAAAACAATCTAAGAAAATATTAAAAACAACAAGAATCAAAAAATGAAAATGACATTAATGCAACATTTTGCTGAATTTCGTAGGAGATTGCTTTGGCTTGTTGTTATTTTTGTTGTCTCTTTTTGTTTTGGTTGGTATTTGTCCCCATATATAGAGAATATATTAGTACAACCATTACTCCGTGTGTGGAACAATGCACAGATGTTGTATACGGGAGTATCTGATGGTTTGATGATACATTTTTCGTTAGCAACTTTATTTGCTGTAATAATATCTTTGCCTGCGTGTTTATGGCATGTGTGGGCTTATGTTGCTCCTGGTTTGCATAAAAAAGAAAAACAATTTGCTTTTCCTATATTTGTTTGTTCTCCATTATTGTTTTGTATAGGAGCATGTTTTGCATTTTATATATTATTACCTTTTGTTTTCAAGTTTTTTATTGATATGAATGATTCTGCTAGTATTCCTACTATTTTATTACCGGTAGTAAGGGGGTATTTAAGTTTTGCTATAGATTTGATAAAAATATTTGGAGTCGCTTTTCAATTACCATTAATATTGATACTTTTAAATAAGGCTGGAATCTTAACAAAGCAAACTATACAAAAATTCAGGAGATACGTAATAATTTGTATATTTGTTCTAGCTGCTATGCTTACACCACCAGATGTTGTCTCCCAGATATTGTTAGCTGTGCCTATGTGGTTGTTATTTGAAATAAGTTTATTGTTTATGAACAATAATCGTTAATAGGTTTTTTTATGATTTAAATTGTGTTATAATAAAACGCAATGAGAAACATTAGATTTTTATTTTATATTTGCATATTGTGTATAGCTGGATGTGATTTGCAGCCTAAAATTGTTTCTTTACCGGATACTGTTGGTGAATTTATAACAGCTCGTTATCCGGCTTTGCTGGCTGATCCTTATAAACAACCAGATATATATGAGTCAGCTGTTTCAGATTATGGGGTGTATGCCTCTCCAGATTTAAATAATAATTCTAGTGTAGAAGATTATGTATTATATTCTAGTGTTGATGATTATATATTGATTCCGGGTAGTTCTAATGAAACAATACAAAAAACGGTAATTTCTGATGATTATTTGGTGGTAGGTGGTAGTGATCAGGCCCCACAAAAAGAAATAGTTGTTAATAAGGGAGATACGTTATTTTCTTTAGCAAAAAAGAGCAAATTATCTGTAGATGAATTAGCTAAAATAAATGATTTAAAACAACCTTATATTTTATATGTCGGACAAAAACTTAAATTATCTATAACGGAACAAGAAGGTGTTATTAACAGATCTGTTATAAGTAAAGCAAATGTAGAACAAACAAAAATTCAATTAAAAGAAATAACTGTTTCTAAAGGAGATACATTATATTCTTTGTCTCGAAAATACTCGATTCCAGTTAATGATTTAGCTGTTATGAATAAATTGCAGGTGCCTTTTACATTATCTGTTGGTCAGAAAATAAAAGTTCCTAATTTAATAGAATCTTCCGGATATATTGTACAACAAAACAATGTATCAGCAACACAAGTAGTTAGTAAAACTGATTCAAAAGTTACAACAACTAATCATACGAAAATTTCTTCAGACCCTAACAAGAAATTGCCGGCGATTTCTTCTAGGTCTTCATCAAAATTTTCTTGGCCTGTTCGTGGAAAAGTTCTATCTAATTATGGTGCAAAAACAGGTGGATTATTTAATGATGGTATTAATATTGGTGCAGCCAAAGGTACTTCTGTAAAAGCTGCTGAAAATGGTGTTGTAGCTTATGCTGGAAACGAAGTTAAGGGAATGGGAAATCTAGTAATAATACAGCATGCAGATGGGTGGATGACGGTATACGCTCATATGGATAATATGTTTGTCCGTAGAGGAAATAAAGTATCTGTTGGGCAACAAATAGGTACAGTTGGTGATACTGGTAAAGTTGATAGTTCTCAACTACATTTTGAAATACGTAAAGGAACGAAAGCGTATAATCCTTCTAGTTATTTGAAGTAGGGGATAGTGCTTGATTTTGATATAAATTACTATATACTTCTATGGAATCGTATAGGTTTTGGATGCATAGCTCAGTTGGTAGAGCAACTGACTCTTAATCAGTGGGTCCAGGGTTCGAGTCCCTGTGCGTCCACCAAAAATAGAACCGCCCGTTTGGGCGGTATTATTTTTGTCGCACAGTAAGGACGAGAAGCCTTTGCAACGAAAGTTGCATGTTCGACAAAGAGTAAGCGAAAACGAGCAAAAGCGAAGTTTAAGTGCTAACGAATGCCGCGCAGGGCGTATGCCCGAGCGAGTCCCTGTGCGTCCACCAAGATTACCCCAGATTTCTGGGGTTTTTATTTTACTGCTTTTTATCCAATATACTCAATTTTTTCCTGGGGTAAAGCCAGGGTAAAAATTAGTGTTTTTATTGTATATATGTTATAATGTGGCAAAAAAGAATGTATATAGATAGTCATAGTCATATTAGTTATGTTACTCATGATATTCAACATGATGTTGAATCTACAATAATTTGTGCTTGTACAGAATCTGAATTTGAAACATTAAGTGTCATGGCTAAAAATGATAGTAATATATATCCTGCTTTTGGGGTACATCCGTGGTATATTGATAGTGTGTCTGATGATTGGTATAAAAAACAAAAAAAACTCTTAAAACAAGATGTTAAATATATGGTTGGAGAAATAGGTTTAGATAAATATAAACCAAATATGGAAAAACAAATTGATATATTTAAGCAACAATTAAAACTAGCGAGTGAATTAAATAGACCTGTTTTTTTACATTGTGTTGGTGCCTGGGATAAAATATTACATGTATTTAAAGACAATAAAAAACATTTACCTCCTATAATGGTTGCTCATGCTTTTTCTGGAAGTGAAGATATATTAAAAACTTTGGTAGAAGAATATGATATGTATATTTCTTTTAATAGAATTAATGATACAAACGAAGATCTTATAAAGATAATACCTTTAGATAAATTGTTGGTAGAAACAGACGCCAAGGATTTATCTATATCTAACTTGGTTTATAAAATTGGTAAAATAGTAAATTGTGATAATATTGATTCTATAATATATGCAAATGCAAAGAGGGTATTAAATGGAAAATAGATTACATAGAATAAGTTTGTTGCTTGGAGAAAGTTCTATAAAGACTCTGAAAGATTCTTCTGTTATGGTGTTTGGGTGTGGTGCTGTTGGATCTTTTGCAATAGAGAGTCTAGCTCGTAGTGGAATAGGACATTTAATATTAGTTGATTTTGATTGTGTTGAAGAAACTAATATTAATCGACAGTTGTTTGCTTTAGATTCTACAATTGGAAAATTTAAGACTGATATAGCTAAACAAAGAATTTATGATATAAATCCAGATATTAAAGTAGATATATTGAATGTGTTTTTTGATGAGAATTCAGTAATAGATTATAAACCTGATTTTGTAATAGATGCTATAGATACGGTATCTTCAAAAATAGCTTTATATAAATGGTGTTCAGAAAATAATATTCCATTCATTTCAAGTATGGGGGCAGCAAGGAAAACAGATTTAACAAAAATAAAAGTAGATAAAATATCTAAAAGTTGTGTGTGTCCATTGGCTTCTAAAATTAGACATGAGATACGTGGGTTGAATTTACCAGATTTTCCTGTTGTTTATTCTATAGAAAATGCTCAAAACGAACATATATCGGGTAAAGAGTTTGGTTCTATTATAACTGTTACAGGAACATTTGGTTTGTTTTTGGCTGATTATACAACAAAGTATTTGTTGCGTTAGATTAATGATTTTTCTCCTATGTATACATACCTATATATATGTGCGGCATAGAATATATAATATATGTGTAACTCAACATAAGGAGAAAATATGAAAAATTTTTTAACAACTTCTTTATTGGCGTTGGTTGTAATGCCGGTGTTTGCAGGAGAACAATCTTACTATCATGAAGATGCTTTTTCACCATATATGGCTATTCGTGGTGGTGCTACGTATTCAAATGCCACATATAATTTTAATAATATAGAAGAACATATTGAGGATGGTATTTTTCAGGCTAGGGCGGCTTTAGGTTTGTCTATGTATAATAAATATCGTATTGAAGCAGAAGGTTCTTTCTTTACAGATTTAAAAGATACCCACGATTTTGGTGATATGAAAAATGTAAAGATAAAAAATAAAAATATAGAACTTATGGGTAATATGTATATGGATTTAGGACATTTTAAATATATTCAACCTTTTGTTGGTATTGGTGCCGGAGTAGCTTTTCTTGATACAAGTATAGGTACCAATACAGAAAATAGTAATGCTAATACAAGATTTTCAGGTATGGGAACTATAGGATTAGCAATGCCTTTTGGATGTTTTTCTGTTGATATAGCTGGACGTTATAATTATGTAGATTTAGAATCTGGAATGCATAATTTTAGTGGTGATATTGGTATTAGGTATATGTTTTAAAAAAAACCTCAATTTTAAAATTGAGGTTTTTTTATTTTATGGGTTCTCCTTTGAGACAAGACTTATTAGCTTCTGTAATTTTTATCATTTGTAGAGATGTTATATTATCATCATGTTTTTTGTCTATAATACATTGTTGCATATATGGTGTTCTATATACTAATTTTGTTCCTGTTTTATCTGGTCCCTCAAATAAACATAACATTTCTTTACCTATACAAGATAAATTAAATTCTCGCTGATTAATATTCAATTGAGAATCTAATAATTGTAATCTTACAGATTTAATTTGTTCAGAAATCTGATTAGGCATAATAGCTGCGGCTGTGTGTGGACGAGGTGAATATTTAAATGAATACGAGTTGATATATTTTATTTTTTTAGCTATATCAACTGTGCATTGAAAATCTTCTTCTGTTTCATCCGGGAAGCCTACAATAAAATCACTGGAAATTTGTATATCAGGTCTTGCTTGTTTTAATTTATCTACAATATTAAAATACATTTTTAAATTATCTGGACGGTGCATTAGTTTTAAAATTCGTTCGGAACCACTTTGAATAGGCATATTTAAGAAAGGCAATAATTTAGATTCTGTTGCAAACATGTCTATTAAATCATCTGTCATTTCTGTGGGATAACTGGATGTAAAACGTATACGTTTTACATTGTCTATTTTAGCAGTTTCTCTTATAACATCAGATAGTTTAAAAATTTTACCTGCTGGGTCTGTATATTTATAACCGTTTACATTTTGTCCTAAGAAACAAATTTCTATAGCGCCTGTGTTAGCAGCATTTATAGTGTCTTTTATTATATCGTCAAAAGGACGAGATAATTCACGGCCACGTGTATACGGTACTATGCAATATGTACAACAGTGATTGCAACCTTCTTGGACAGGAATGTATGCTACCAATGGTGTTTGTTGCATAGTCGGTAATTCGTCAAATTTTTCTAATCCAGTTAAATCTATGTTTAACAATTTAGATGCAGGATCTTTAATTAGTTCTGGTAATTTATGATAACTTTGCGGTCCTAAAACAAAATTTAATTCAGGGATTCTTTTGAATGCATCAGAACCTGATTCTCTAGCAACACATCCAACTATACCAAAAAGAGCTGTTGGTTTTTTTGCTTTGCGTATTCGTCCAAGAGCAGAGTACACTTTGTTTGTAGCTTTTTCTCTAACAGCGCATGTGTTTAAAATAATCAAATCTGCTTCTGATAAATCATCTGTTTGTATCATGTTGTGTGCTTCTAACATGGTAGCAATACGTTGACCATCATAGACGTTCATTTGACATCCAAAAGTCTGAATAAAAAATTTTGTTATAGTACTCATTTATTTTATCTTGATGCAATGTTTTCAAAATATGTGCTTTGTAAAATTTGTTTTCTTAAACGTCTTCTGTTTAATTGTTTTGTAAGTTCTTTTTTAGGATGTTTGTGAGCAAATAAATTATATTCTACAGACACTTTTAAAAGTTTTACGTGTTTTTTACCTTTTTGTATTCTTGGTTTGCTTGGTGTTTCAGAAATAACCTCAAACTGGGTGTGTTTTTTATTCAACCATATTACTTTAACTGTTTTTTTATTTGTTATAACCGCTTTTCTACTACTTATAGTTGAAGATTGTTTATTATTGTGACTTAATCTTGTTTCTTCTGGTAAATATACATTAACATCACTTGTTGTATATGATAATGAACAAGGTCTATATATAAGTGTTGGATGTTTTACAATACAAGTCATAATTTATATCCTTTATTATGATAATTTTTTCTTCAATAACTCATTAACAAGAGCAGGGTTTGCTTGGCCATGAGTTGCTTTCATTACACTCCCTACAAAGAAACCTAATAAACCAACTTTACCAGATTTATACTGTTCAACTTGAGCTTGGTTATTAGCAATAACTTCGTTAATAGCTGATTCTATAGCACTTGTATCAGTGATTTGTTTCATACCATATTTCTCTGCTATTTCATGAATGGTTCCGCGTTCTCCATCTAACATTTTAATAAATATGTCTTTAGCTTGTTTTCCGTTAATTTCATTGGTAGAAATCATGTCTACTAATTCAGCTAAGTTTTCTGGAGTAATAATACGTGGACTTTCTGGATTGGATTCTTTTATTTCGTTTCTTATATCCCAATTTTCTGGATGGGCAAATAATTCAGAAATCATCCAGTTTGCAATTGATTTTGCTCTTTCTGTTTTTGTTCCAACAGCAGTATCAAACCATTTAGAAATTTCAGTTGTCTCTGTTAAACGGTTTGCATCATATTCAGATAACCCAAGTTGATTAATATATCTATTTCGTGTTGCTGCTGGAAGTTCAGGCATAGTTTTACGGATGCGCTCTATGTCTTCATCTGTTATTTCTAGTTCTAACAAATCAGGATCTGGAAAATAGCGGTAGTCTAAAGCATCTTCTTTTGAACGTAAAACAGAAGTTGTACCTTCTGATTGAGAGTATCTCATTGTATCCTGAGAGACTGTTCCACCATTTTCATAAATTTCTACTTGTCTATGAGCTTCATATTCAATAGCATTTTTTATAAACTTAAAGGATACCATATTCTTTGTTTCTGTTCTTGTTCTAAATTCTTTAGAACCAACAGGTCTAACAGATACGTTAACATCTGCTCTCATAGAGCCTTCTTCCATGTTGGCTTTAGATACACCGAGTGCGCGCGCTATTTCACGGATTTCTCTTAAATATCTTTCCGCTTCATCTGGAGATGTTATATAAGAATTATTTTCTGGATTTTTTGTGTCTAAGAAAGTAACTATTTCTAATAGTGTAACTCCAGTACGATTATAGTCAGCAAACGATTTTGTTGGATGCATATCATGTTTCAGCTTCCCTGCGTCTTGTTCTAGATGGGCACGTTCAATATATATTTTTTTTGTTTTTCCATCGTCACCCATAATTTCAACCCAACCACGTCCAACAACAGGAGGTTCAGAAGCAGGTTGAGAAATTTGATAACCTTGAGGAAGATCTGGATAAAAATATTGTTTACGAGCAAATATACTGTGTTTTGAAATTTCGGCATTTATACCGAGACCAAATTTTATAGCTTGTTCTACACAATATTTATTTAAAACAGGTAACATGCCTGGCATAGCAACATCAACCATGCATGCTTGTGTGTTTGGAACTATTGTAGGATTATAGTTGGCAGAAGCTCCGCTAAAAATTTTACTATTAGATAATACTTCTATATGAGTTTCTAGCCCTATAACTACTTCCCAATCTGTTGTCTTACCTTTTATCGTAAACATTTTTTATTTTTCCTTGCTTTTTTGTTTTTAGTATCTTATATTATGGCTTGCGTTGGCTAGATAGCTCAGTTGGTAGAGCAAGGGACTGAAAATCCCTGTGTCAGTAGTTCGATTCTACTTCTAGCCACCATTTTTTATTTCCCCATGATTATTTTTGGACGATTATCTATATTAGCAATTGTCTCAATGTGTTTTGCTAATTGAAGAACTTTCATATCAGCAAATCTTGGACCAACAACCTGCATACCTAAAGGCAATCCATTTTGTGCTAATCCACAAGGTACACTACAAGAAGGTATTCCTGCTAAGTTCATTGCTACTGTAAATAAATCCAAAGCATAGCATTCTAGTGGAGATAAATCAGAGTTTAAAGGTAAAGCTGTTCCTGCGCTAGAAGGGCATACTATCAAATCACATTGTTCAAAAGCTTTTTGAAAACTGTCTGCTATCATGCGACGAACTTTAGCAGCTTGCATAAAATATACTTCGTATGATTCACTAGATAGTACTGCTGTTCCTATAATCATACGACGTTTAACTTCATCACCAAAACCTTCTGCTCTAGTTTTCTTATATGTGTCAATTAAATCTTCACCTTCTACTCTTAAACCATATTTCATTCCATCATAACGAGCTAAGTTAGAAGATGCTTCTGCAGGTGCTATAATATAGTATGCGGCTAATGCATCTAATATATTAGGAATAGATACTTCTATAATTTCTGCTCCCATTGATTTTAAATCAGCTATTCGTTGTTCAAACAAATGCCTCATATCATCTGATATCTGAACGGAATTAAATTCTTTAATTACACCAATTTTTAATGTTTTACCATTTTCTAATATTGGTTGTAAGTTGCCATCTGTTTCAAATTTTGCTTTTGGAGAACTTGTTGAATCTTTGTTATCGTAACCAGCCATAGCGGATAACATCAATGCAGCGTCTTCAACCGTTCTTGCAATAGGGCCAGGGGTATCCAAGCTAGAAGCAAAAGCAACACATCCCCATCTAGAGCATAAACCATATGTAGGTTTCATACCAACAAGTCCGGTCATAGCTGAAGGAAAACGAATAGATCCACCTGTATCCGTGCCGGTTGCGGCTATAGCTAAGCCGCCCGCTACAGCACTTGTTGATCCTCCAGAAGAACCACCAGCTGTAAGTTGTTTTTCCATTTGCCAAGGATTAATAGGAGCTCCAAAAAAACTTGTTTTACTAAATGTTCCCATAGCAAATTCGTCTAAGTTTGCTTTCCCTAACAAAACAGTTCCAGCATCAATCAATTTTTGAGATACAGTTGATTCATATTGTGGAATAAAATCTTCTAACATTTTTGATGCTGCGGTTGTACGAATATTTCGTGTAGCAAACAAGTCTTTCATAGCTATAGGCATACCATCTAGAGGTAACTGTGTATTAGAAGCGTAACGACTATCAGATTTTTTTGCATCTTCTATAGCACGTTCTGGTGTTATAGTAATGTAACAATTTAAATCTTTACCAAATTTTTCAATACGATCTAAATAACTTTGTGTTAAGTCTATAGCAGAAATTTCACGATTTTTTAATTTTTGTAATGCTTGTTTTATGGTTAAATTTATCATCACTTTTTCCTGTGTTTTCCTTATAAAATATATTATTCATCCATAACTTTTGGTACGGCAAAATAACCACGAGATACTCCTGTTGTGTCCGGAGTGTTAGCTAATATTTCAGGTCTTAAATTTTGTTCTGTTACAATATCTTCTCTTAAAGGTAATGTATGTTCTGAAGGATTAAGCATAGGTTTTATACCGGTAGTATCTATTTTTTGTAATTTATTTAACCACTCTATTACAGAGTCTATATTCATTTGTTCTAACTTTTCATCAGATATTTCAATTCTGATTAAGTTGGCAAATTTTTGTAATTGTTGCTTGCTAAATGCCATTTCAAATCCTATTATTTTCAGTGTAAAGGGATTATACAATGATTTTATCTAAATACAAGGATTTTCCGTCATCTGGACGTATTTTGGGACTTGATTGGGGAAGTCATAGATGTGGTATAGCAATATCTAACGAAAATCGTGATTTGGTTTTTAGCAGACCACAGATAAATATTACGAATAAAGATATGTTATTAGAGTATATAGTTAAGTTTATACAGGAAGAACAAATTTCAGGTGTTGTAATAGGGTTGCCTTTATATGCTGATGGTAGTGATTCAGAAACAACGAAGAATGTTAGAAAATTTGCTGATGTTTTAGCAATGACAACAGATACGCCTATTATTTTTGTTGAAGAAAATTTAACAAGTTGTGTAGCTCAAGATTTATTATTAGAAAAAAAGTGTAAAAACATAAAAAGCATTTTAGATTCTGAATCTGCTCGTATTATTCTAGAAAATGCAATATCTATATTAAAACGTATATAATATCTGTATTACTATTAGTTGGCGGTTGTTTGGTCTGGAATATTACCGTCTGCTGATAGTAGTGTCGCAATCCATCTTGTAGATTCAAATTGTGCGGCAGTTATATATGTTCCGACTAAGATAGGTACACTGAAGAACATTCCTGCTGGCCCCCAAATCATACCCCATAATACCAAATTGATTAATATAGCTAACGTTGATATGTTTAACGTTTTCCCAGTTAACTTAGGGTCTAACAAGTTTCCAAATATTATTTGAATAATGATTAAACCTATAGCTACAAAGATAGGTGTTTGCCAACCATTCCCTGTTATTAAAGCAAATATAATTGGTAAACCACAAGCAATAATAGATCCTATAGTTGGTATGTAATTTAAGATAAATATAATGAATGCCCATACCCCGGCATATTCTAACCCCAATATC
>JAKSTE010000011.1 GCA_024402735.1 Alphaproteobacteria bacterium | reverse complement strand
AAATTAGATATACTTTATGCAAAACTTTCGTTTAGATTAGATACGGAAAAACGTATGGCCGCTTGTCGTAAAGTTGCTTCTTTGTTACGTAATAATTTTACGTTGATGGATGCTTTACATAGAATAGAGATGATAGAATCTCATGGTGGAAAGAAAACGAGCGAGCCTTTTGCTATAGCTATGCACGAATGGCAGAAAAACTTGGAAAAAGGTATGAGTTTTTCTGAGGCTACTAAAGGTTGGGTTACACCAGATGAAACATTGTTATTAACATCTGGAAATATGTCTAGTTTATTAGTTTCTTTGGAAAATGTAGGAAGAGTTATAGACGGTATTAACCGTATAAAAAGAGCAATGTTATCAGCTTTAACATACCCGTTGTTTTTATTGTTGTTAACGTTTTGTATAATTATAATGGTTGGTATATATTTAGTGCCACCTTTGGCAGAAGCTGCTGGAAATGATGTTGTTTGGCGTGGTGTTGCAGCTTCTTTAATAGCAGTGTCCGATTTTTCAGATAAATATTGGTATATTTTTGCTGCTGTTATTTGTGGTGTAGGGTTAACAGTTTGGTTGTCTTTGCCTATCTGGACTGGAAAATTACGCACTTTGTTTGATAAATTTCCACCTTGGAGTATATATAAATTAAAATTGTCTGTTGGTTGGTTGATGTCATTGTCTGCAATGGTATCTGCTGGTATGACCATACCAGAAGCTTTACGTTTATTGTCAGATAATTCTAATAGGTATTTATCAACAATATTGGAAGACACATTACATTATATTGCAAATGGAGAAAATTTAGGTTCTGCTTTATCAAATACAGGGGCTGATTTTCCTAATAACGAAATTATTGGTGATTTAATGATATATGCAGATATGAACGATTTTGATATTAATATGGAAAAAATAGCTAAAGATTATATGGAAGAATCTGTTCGTCGTATGGAAAATATATCAAACGTATTAAACAGTTTAGGAATAATATTAGTTTCAGTTATTATTGGTTGGGTGGTTTTTGGAACATTCCAAATGCAAGAGCAAATAACTTCCGCTTTATCTTAAAAAAAATACCGGCATTTGCCGGTATTTTTATATCATAAAAGGTAAATTTTCTAAAGTACCTTCAGTAACACGTACATTTACATCGATTAGTATAAAAACAGAATCAGGAGAATGTGGAATATTTTCCGGAAAAATGTTTTCTGATAATAAGTGGCTTGTGTTAACTGTTATTTTTGTAACAAGATGATCGTCGTCTAATAATGTATAAATAGGGCCAATGTCGTGTGGGGTGTTTTCTCCTATTTCATGTTCGTTTTGAGGACAACGTAGCCCATCCATAATGGTTTTTATTCTGTTATCTATATCTGATCTAGGTACACCCACAATTTCGGGATGCATTAACAAAACGTCTAATTCTGCGATCATTTTAAGATTTGGGGTAATAATAGGGTTCCAGTCTATTCCACCAATATGGCGCGTTGTAATAGGGCTTTTTGTAGCGTTTGGCATCATATATTTTGTTAAATTATTCCAAGGCTGTAACTGAACCAGTTTTTTTAGCTGGGGATGAAATTGCATACGTATATCGCTAATATGTTGAGCTCTTTTTTTAGGGTTTGTAAAGATATCTCCAGCATATATTAGTTTAAATTTCATTATTTTGATCCTTTTGAGTTAATATATTCTTCATATATAGATAATCCCTGTGGGTGTAATCTAAAGGTTCTATGGTCTTCTGTTGTGACCATAGGTACCAAATGACCTTTATAGGATATTTTTTTACGAATTTTGTAAAAATGCTTTAAAGATTCATTTATGGTTGTGAAATCTTTCTTTAAAAAAGCCGCTAATTGACGTCCATTTTTAAAGTCTTCTTTTTTTAAAATTTCTGGCGTTTTTTCTGTCAATTTGTCCCCTTTTCTCTTGATAATTATATCATAAATTGCTATGTTTTACATAGCGAAAAGAAAGGAATTATAAATGGCTGTTAATAACGAATATACTGGTGATTCAATTAAAGTTTTAAAAGGTCTAGAAGCTGTTAAAAAAAGACCTGGTATGTATATCGGAGACGTTGGTGAAAGCGGTGATGGTTTACACCATATGATTTATGAAGTTGTAAACAATTCTATCGACGAAGCTATGGCTGGATATGCAGACACAGTATATGTTTCTTTAAATGCAGATGGTAGTACAACAATACGTGATAATGGTCGAGGAATGCCATTTGATATTAATCACGAAACAGGTCGTAGTGCCTTGGAATTAATTATGTGCGAATTACACGCTGGTGGTAAATTTGATAATGAAGGAAACGGTGCTTATAAGGTTTCTGGTGGTTTACATGGTGTGGGTGTTTCTGTGGTAAACGCTTTGTCTTCTTGGTTAGAGGTTAGAGTATGGCGTGGTGATAAAGAAGCAAGAATGACTTTTGCTGATGGTGTTCCAACTATGGATTTAGTGGTTACTAATAACACAACTACTCATGAACACGGAACAGAAGTTACGTTTTTGCCATCACCGGATACTTTTACTAGTACGGTATTTGATTTTAATACAATGGAAGTATGGTTGCGTGAACAATCTTATTTAAATGCTAACGTTAGAATTATTTTAGAAGATTTGCGTGGATCAGAAAGTGTTGTTAGAGAGTTTCATTCTGCAGATGGGTTAAAAGGATTTGCTACATATTTAGATAGATCTAAAGAATTATTAAATCCAGAGCCTATCCAAATGATAAAAAAGATAGACGACTCTTATATAGAGATAGTTCTTCAATGGACTACAGCTTATACAGAAACGTCTTTGTGTTTCACAAATAATATTCCAAACCGTGATGGTGGAACCCATTTAGCTGGTTTTCGTGCAGGTTTAACACGTGCTTTGAATAAATATATTTCTGAGCAAAATACAAAGAAAGATATAGCTTTGTCTGGTGAGGATTTTCGTGAGGGTTTAACAAGTATTGTTAGTGTGAAAGTTCCAGATCCGAAATTTGGTTCACAAACTAAGGATAAGTTGGTATCTAGTGAAGTTCGTCCTTTGGTAGAAAACACAACAACAGAAATGTTGTATGAATATTTAGAAGAAAACCCAAATATTGCAAAGTTAATAATAGATAAAATATTAGAAGCTGCTACGGCTCGTGAAGCAGCAAGAAAAGCTAGAGAGTTATCTCGTAAAAAAACAGGACCAGAATTAGGTAGTTTGCCTGGTAAATTAGCAAATTGCTCAGAAAGAGATCCTGCAAAATGCGAACTGTTTATAGTTGAGGGAGATTCTGCTGGTGGTACAGCAAAACAAGGTCGTGATCGTAAGACTCAAGCTATTTTACCTTTACGTGGTAAAATATTGAACGTAGAAAGAGTTCGTTTTGATAAAATGCTTGGTTCTGATACTATTGGCGCTTTAATTACAACTTTGGGTGCAGGAATAGGAAAAGATGATTTTGATATAGAGAAATTCCGTTATCATAAAGTTATTATTATGACCGATGCTGATGTCGACGGACAACATATTCAGACTTTGTTGATGACGTTCTTTTATCGTCATATGCCAGAAGCTATTGAACGTGGATATATATATGTAGCTAAACCTCCTCTATATGGTGTGACTCGTGGTAAACAACAAATATATATTCAAAATGAACGTGAAATGGATGATTATCTGTTAGATCAGTTAGCTACAGATGGTTTGGTTGAAACAGCAGATGGTCAGCAATTAGCTGGAGCAGATTTAAAACGCTTGTTGGAATTAGTGGACGATATGCGTAATAATTTACAAGCTTTAAACCACATTATGCCTTTAAGATTTATTGAAGCTTTGGCTTTGAATAAGGTTTTTGAAAACGAAAGTGCAGAAAATTTTGCGGCAGCAGAACATATGTTAGATGCTGAAGAGTTAGAGTTTGAACGTGGTTGGAAAATATCTTCAGATATGGAAGGTATAAAGATAACAAGAACATTACGTAGTGTAACAGAAACACATGTATTACCTCGTGAAAAAATAAATTCTCCAGAAATACGTTCTTGGCAACGTATGGCAGGTAAAGACGAGTTAATAGAATTGTTCTCTAAACCAACTACATTAAGAGTTAAAACAAAATCTCAGAAAATATGGGGTGCCTTTGCTTTGTTAAACACAGCATTTGAATACGCAAAGAATGGTTTAAAGATCCAAAGATATAAAGGTCTTGGAGAAATGAACGCTGAACAATTATGGGAAACAACAATGGATCCAAATCATCGTTCTTTATTCCAGGTAAAAATAACAGACGCTTCTCAAGCAGATGAAGTGATATCTATGTTAATGGGTGATGTTGTTGAACCTCGTAGAGATTTTATAGTGGAGAATGCTTTGAATGCAAATCTAGACGTATAATGATAAAAAGAGGGGGGTATGGAAGAAAACAAAAACTATGAAATAGAAGTTTTTGTAAAAAATATAAGGCACGGTACTCTAGAAAATATTCGCAAAGATCCTTTGTGGATGGAGTTTTGTCGGCTAGAACAAAAAAATATAAACCATACACTCTCTCAAGATCAAATATCTAGATATAATGATTTAAAAAGACACTTTGATATAAAAAAAACAGTAGATGCATTACAAAAAGCAAAAGACAAAATAAAGCATGAAATAATATCTAAGGATTCTTCTCCTAATAATAGTGTTTTATACACAGCTATAACAAAGTTTGATAAAAGAAATGGTTAGTATTTTTACAAAAGATTGGTTTTATGCTTTAGATACCGAACTTCGTAAATTAGGTTTGGATTCAGACGATAAGTCTTTTGATGAAATAAAAGAGCTGTTACAGACCAAGCCTGTTTTATCTGATGAAGATTTTGCTTTTACTGTTGCTTATGTTATTTTAGCTGGTGGCTTTTCACAAAAAACAGCAAAACGTATACATAAAATAATAATAGATAAATTACCGCAATGTAATGATGTAAATGACTTGTTAACAGTGTTTAATAATAAAAATAAAATAAATGCGATAGTTAAGATATGGAACAACAGAAAATCTTATAAAGATTCTTATTATAAATTACATACATTAGAAGAAAAATTATTATATTTACAAACATTACCACATATAGGGAAAATAACAGCAAATCATTTAGCAAGGAATTTAGGTGAAGATGTAGTTAAGTATGATGTTTGGATTCAGCGTCTTGGTATTTTATATACAGGTCAAAAAGATTTAATAGTGGATAATAGTGATTTAAATCCGCATATAAAAGAAGCCTGTGATAAAATGTTTGGTTTTTTAGTAAAAGAAACAGGTTTGCCTCGTGGTTATATAGATGTGGTATTGTGGAAAGCTTGTCAAAACCATTTAATAGAATTATAGGTGGTATAAATGGATGTAAGAATAGAAGATACATGGAAAAAAGCATTACAAAAAGAATTTGATAAAGATTATTTTATTAAATTAACAGATTTTGTAAGAAATGAATATTTGTCCGGAAAAACAATTTATCCAGCTGCAAAAAATATTTTTAATGCATTTAATTTATGTCCCTTAGATTCTGTAAGAGTTGTGATTATAGGTCAAGATCCGTATCATGAACCTGGACAAGCACATGGTTTATGTTTCTCTGTTGAGTCTGGTGTGGATTTACCACCTTCGTTATTAAATATATATAAAGAAATAGAATCAGATTTAGGAAGAAAAAGTGTTACGAATGGAGATTTGACTGCATGGGCAAAACAAGGAGTTTTGTTATTAAACGCGACACTTACTGTGAGAGCTCATGCGGCTGCTTCTCATGCAGGCCATGGTTGGGAAGAGTTTACTGATTCTGTTATAAAAACAGTTGCTGAAAACAGAAAAAATGTTGTGTATATGTTGTGGGGTTCTTATGCACAAAAGAAAGCAGAGTTTGTTGATGGTAACAATAATTTAATTTTAAAAAGTGCCCATCCTTCTCCTTTATCAGCATATAGAGGATTTTTTGGTAATCATCATTTTTCTAAAGCTAATAAATATTTAGTAGAAAAAGGTTTTAAACCTATAGAATGGTAATTACTCTATTATTTCTACAGAATCTATATATTTACGTGATATAGAATCTTTTTTTACAGGTTTGTATTCTGGATTGGATATAACGGTTTCATTTTCTGTGGACATTATTTGTACAGGATTATTATCTATAAATTCTTCTTCAGAGTACAAATTAGAATTCAAACCAATACGTTTAGTTCTGTATTTTGAAAAACTTTTGAATCTGTTTGGGATATATATATAATCACCAGGGTTTACACCTCTTGTATCAAGCTCTATTTCGTCTATAGGGCGAATATCTTTAATTTGAACATTGTATAAAGGAATAATAAAATTATTTGGAGCTTCTTTTATAGTTCTTGCTGTTCCAGAACCATTTAATTGTTTTATTAATAAACCACGTTCAGATTCTCCAGATGGTTGCAAACGGAAAATACCATTTATACCATTGTATCCACTTGGATCTAATAAATAAGAAGCATAATTTTTGTTTGTATTAACCATTTCTAAAATCATATTAATAGCATCATATCCAAAAGAAGACATATAGTCTGGATATTGATCTGTTGCTTGTTTATATAATTCTACAAAGTTTTCAGAAATATCTGGTAATGTAGCATATTTAGCTCCGCTCATGGTAAAATCAGATGCGATATCAGAACCTTGCCATAAAGTTGTTCCATAAAAGTGTACTTGTTGAGAATTAACCCCATAATAACGAAGAAAAGAGGCTAATGTTTTAGAATCGTTACCGTTTCCTAAAAATAATACGGCATTATAAGGAACAGGTCCAAGAACCTCTGTTTTTGATATTTTTTCTAATTGTTGGTTTAAAGAATCATACTCATTTTGTGAAAGAGATTCTTTAGTAAGAATGTCAGATAAAACTTCTTTAGCGCGTGTATTTGCTTGGCTTCTAGTTTCATACATAGAAGCTTTTATAGCAGTGTCTTTCATAGAATTTGAATCATTAGGTGTATAATAAAACAAACCGTTTAACTGTAGGTTGTATATTGTGCTGGCTTCGTAAGCAACAGATGCCATTAATTTTCCAGATTGGTCATTTGGGGCAACAACAATAATGTTTTGTATACCATCATTTTGTATCTGTCTAATTATTGTTTCTATACTTTGTGTTGGTAGTAAAGCCATTGTCATAACACCGTTTCCAACGGCAGAAATATCAGAAGTAAAAGATAATACAGGCAATTCAGAATTTTTTTCGTCTCTTAACTCTTTTACATCTTCAGCAAATACTGGTCCTATGATAATATTAGGGTTTGTAGAAAGTACTTCTTGTATAATTTGTTTTTTATTTATTGAATCCCCTGAAATATCATAAAAGGTAGTTTTTATATTTTCAGAAGGTCTTTGTACTAAGGCCATTTCTATTGATGTTTTTATACTATTACCAATAGATTTATTTTGGTCGCTAGTTGGCAATAAAACAGCAATACTTGTGTTTTTTGTCGCTTTTGATTCATTATAATAAGGCATAAACCCATTTGATAGTTGGTTTGGAGCCATGGTTGTAACAGAACCATATTCTTCATGCCAGTTTTTTTGTGTCATGCTACAACTTGCTAATAGTACGCATAATCCTACAAAAGCTAAAAATTTATTCATATACATTGAAAAACCTATTATCGATTGCTATCATCTTACAATAAAAGGATAAAAAATGCAATCCGGGTTATATGTTGTTGGGACACCTATCGGAAATTTATCTGATATGTCACCACGAGCAATAGATATTCTTAAAAATGTTGATTTGGTAGCAGCAGAAGATACAAGAGTTTTTGCTAAATTAGCACAACATTTTGATATAAAAACAAAATCTGTTGCCTGTCATGAACATAATGAAAAAGAAGTTGTGGATTCTTTAATTGCAAAAATACAATCTGGTATGGCTATAGCTACAGTATCTGATGCTGGTATGCCTGGTGTAAGTGATCCTGGATTTCGTTTAGTAAGAGCTGCTAGATTAGCTAATGTTCCAGTTTATATGGTTCCTGGTCCAACGGCTGCGATTTCTGCTTTGGTTTTATCTGGGTTTCCAACAGATAGATTTACATTTTGTGGTTTTTTTGATGAAAAAAAAGTTCACGATGACAACAAGATAAGACATACAATTATTTATTATGAGAGTCCTAATCGTATTATGAATACAATTGCTGTTTTGGCTAAAATTATGCCGGAAAGACAAATTGCCATAGTACGAGAAATAACAAAAATTTATGAAGAAACAATAGTTGGTTATCCTGCAGATTTGTTAAATATCGAACCACCACGTGGTGAAATAGTAATAGTTGTAGCTCCTGCGCCAGAAAGAAAAATGTCTGATGAAGAAATAACAGAAATAGTTAACGATATTGTGTCTTCTTCAACAAAATCTGCAGCAGCAGATTTGGCTACAAGAGCAGGGATATCAAAAAAAGAAGCATATAAACGTTTGGTGAATAAATGATTATAAAATTTGTTGGATCTTTTGATGATGTAAAATCATTACCTAAAACTCAATTTGCTGAATATGCTTTTATTGGGCGTAGTAATGTAGGTAAATCTTCTTTAATAAATGCTATTGTTTCACAAAATATTGCTCGTACATCAAATACCCCAGGAAGAACTCAAACTATAAATTTGTTTAATATAGATGATAGAAAAATGTTGGTAGATTTACCTGGGTATGGGTATTCTAAGGTGTCTAAATCAGAAGGCATTAGATGGGTTCAGAGATTACAAGAATATTTATTAAATAGATCACAATTAAGAATACTTTTTATATTGATAGATTCTCGTGTTGGAATAAAAGATGCAGATTTAGATTTAATGGATTTTTGTGATGCAAATGGTATTGGTTATCAGATTGTGTACACAAAAAAAGACAAAAAGGTTAGAGAAACAGATCAAGTAAATATATCTGCAAAAAATCATCCAGCTATGATTGAAAAAATTCTAGAAACGTCAGCTGAAAAGAAAACAGGTTTGGAAGATTTAAGGAATATTATCGGTGTTAAATAACAATATTTTTAATGTTTCTAATCCTGTGCATATGATTGATGCTTTGTGGCAATTTATTGAACCACATAAAGAAGATTTATCTAAAGTTTTGGTCTTTTTACCAAGTGTCCGAGCTATAAAAAATATAGAACGAACAATTATTGCTAAGACTGGTAAATATGCTTTACCAAAATTAGTTTTGCTTGGATCTAGTGTTGAAAATTGCGAAGAGACAAAAGAACTAAATATTATATCTAATATAGAACGTGTAATTTTATTGGCAAAAATATTGTCTGTTGATACAAGTATAAAAAATATCTCTATGTCATTACCTATAGCTCATGAACTTGTGCGTATGCAAGATTACTTAAAAAACGAGGGTGTTGATTTATGTAGTATTAATTGGTCAGATTTAATAGGTGATGATTATTCTAAACATTTTCAAAATAAAGCCAAAATACTAGACATAGTAAAGCAATTACCAACAGATAAAATAACTGCATTAGAAAAGAAAAATGCCGAAACATTAGCGTGGAAAAGAGAGTTTTCTAACTATAATAAGATAATAGTGTGTGGTTCAACTGCTTCTGTTCCATCAACAGCAGAATTAATGAAAGAAGTGGCTAACAACCCAAACGGGGTAATAATTTTACCTGGTAAGATAAACGGATCAGAAGAAGATCTTTTGTTAGATACAAATCCTTATAATTCTGAATATAAATTCTTATTAGATATAGGCGCTGATATAAAAGATATAAAAACAATAGATTTTGGCGAATCTAATATAGATAGTTTTAACACAGCTTTTAGTAATGAATATAATCCACATAAAACAGTTTTAGATAATTGCTTTTTAATAGAGTGTGGTAGAGAAACCGAAGAAGTAAATTGTGTTTTAGAAATAATAAAACAAGCAAGTTTAGATAAAAAATCCGTACTAGTTGTTACATCAGATGCGTCTACTAATTATAGATTACAAATAGAATTAAAGAATAATTCTATAGAAGTAGATAGTTCTATAGGTGTGTCTGGTTTAACAACAGATGTTAGTAGAAGTATTTTAAATTTATTTGATTATTGGATAGATAAAAAACAATCAGAATTTGATAATTTATATAAGCAATCTAATTACAATATTTATGATATGTTGATTAGTTTTATAAAATCAGAACAAGAGTATGTTTTGGAGCCTGGTTTTATAATGGAGGATGAAGTTTCTATTACGATATTAGATAGAATTCAAAAAATGTCTGAAGTTTTATATAGAAATAACATTGTTTTGAATGTTTATGACGCTAGAGCTTTTATTAAAGATGCTATTAGCAGTATATCTATTATAGAAAAAGTAAAAGATAATTGTAATGTGCATGTTTTGGACCCAATAGATGCCAGAATGCAAACGGCAGATGTTGTAGTTATAATGGGGTTAAATGAAGGTGTTTTTCCTTCAATTGGGTATAAAAACGATTGGTTGCCTATAGATATTGCACAAAAAATAGGGTTACCTTCTCCAAACAGGAAAGTGTCCTTAATGGCTTTGGATTTTATGACGTTATCTTGTTGTGATAAAGTTTTTTGGATTCGTAGTAAACAAAAAGATGGCAGTTTAACAACAGAATCTAGATTTTTATCTAGGGTTAATGTTGCAAACGGTGGTATAAAAATAGACTATAGTATTTTGAAGGTTGTACAATCAAAAGACGATGTAGAATATAACCCTTTATCTTATGATGCTCCTGTTTGTTCCATAGGTAATAATAATTTATATGTTACTGATATAGAATTATTGATTCATAATCCGTATGCTTTTTATGCAAAATATATTTTAAAATTAAATCCTTTGGACGATTATTGGATTATGCCTGATGCACGAGATTTTGGTATATTGGTTCATAATGTTATAGAAAACGCAAAGGATTTTTCTGCGGATAGTTTAGTTGCAGAAATGGATAAATTAGCACTACAAAAACTATCATCAGAATCTATAGTGTTTTGTTTTTGGCATAAACGTTTTTGTGATATAGCTAAAATTTTGGAGCAATATTTTAAAGAAAAGACCGCTGGCGAAGCAGAAACATTTGGTTGTGTAAACATAGCAGGACACAATGTTTGTGCTAAAGCTGATAGAATATGGGATGGTGTAGTAATGGATGTTAAGACTGGTAGTGCACCGTCGAAAAAGCAATTATTAGAAGGAACTATGCCACAGTTACCTTTGGAGGGATACATATTACAAAATTCTGGGTTTAAATCTTATAAATCAGATATTTCTAAAACACCCATTTTGCAATTCTTACAATTACAAAATAAGCATATAAAAGTTGTTGAATTTAAAGATACAGAAGCACAATCAATGATTGATAATACTGTACAAAAAGTTAAAGAATTAATAGGTCAATATAGTAGACCTGACGCTTCGTACGAATACAGAAATACCCAAGGGGCTAAATATCATAGGTGGGATGATTTAGCTAGGGCAGATGAGTTATAATTTGTTTTTATAATATATTATGTTAATATATTCGCTGAGAGAGATATGGGAAAAGAAAAATACATTTCTATTAAAAAATCAGTAAACGGTTTTTCGTTTGCAAATCTTGGTTTGTTTACAGGATTTGGAGACGGTATAGTTAATGCTGTTTATTCTTTGGTCATATTAGGTATTTTTACAAATATGTTCAATGAACATATAGCATCATCTGCTGTTGGTTTTTATGTTGCTATTTATTCTGTATATTGTGTTGTTGTCGGACTGTTTGCAAATGAGATATTAAGAATAATTTCTAAGTCAAAATTACTTTATATAGTGATGCTTATGGTTGCTTTGTGTTATGCAATGATGAGTTTTTCTATATTGCCAAGTAGTTTTATTTTTTTAGATTATCTTTCTGGAACTTGTATAACTCTTGTTGGAATGTTAATTCCTTTGTTTATGGCTGATTTTTCTAAACAAGTAGGAATGGAAAAATTAAATGCAAGATTTCATTTGTGGGTTAATATTGGTGCTTTGTTAGCTCCTGTTTTTGCTTTAACTATAGCGAGTCATTTTAATAGTTATAGGGCTCCATTTTTAGCTGCTGCTATGATTTATTTTTCTGGATTATTGTTTTTTAAACAATTTGGAATTGTTCAGGAACAAAAAGAAATAAAACCAGCAAAAATAACAAAAACTTTAAGAGCTTTGCGTATAAACACAAAAGCGTTTTTTAATACTCCTGGTATGACAAGAGCATATATTGTGAATTTTGGGTATTATGCATTAAGAGCGATGAGATTATTGTATGTTCCGATTGTTGTGATAGAACAAGGTTTCTCAAACGAAGTATTAAGTACTGTTTTAACTATAGGTATTTTGCCGTATATTGTATTTGGTACGTTTATAGGTAAATTGGTAAAAAAATATGGTACAAAATTCTGGTTAACAGTAGGTTTGGTATCGTTTGCAGTTTTATCTGTCATTGCGTGTTTTGCTAAAGGGTATGTGTTGTTGTGTGTTTTTGTGTTATGGCAAATATCTGGGGCTTGTATGGAGTCTGTTCATGATTTGTTGTTTTTTAATTCTGCAAAAAAAACAGAACAAACAAGATTTTATGGTGTTTTTAGAACGAGTGGAAACTTCCCTAATGTTGTAGCTCCGATATTAGGTGCTGTTTGTATAGCTGTTTTTGGTAGTACATCAGCTGTTTGGCTTGTTACAGCTGTTTTGGGTATTTTGTCTACCATAATTTTATGGTCTAAAAACGATTGATTTAACTCCTTGCATAAGGCTTTTTTTCTTAGTATGCTTTTATCAAGAAATAAAAGGGGAAAATATGGTTAAGAAAGAAGTTTTAAAAGAAACAACTCCTGCAAAAAATCCTGCATTAGAATCTGCTTTGGCCCAAATTCAAAAACAATTTGGAAAAGAAGCAATAATGAAAATGGGCGATGGATCACAACAAAGTATAGAGTCTATTTCTACAGGGTCTTTAGGATTAGATATTGCTTTGGGAGTAGGTGGATATCCTCGTGGTAGAATAGTAGAAATTTATGGTCCAGAATCATCTGGTAAAACAACCTTGGCTTTGCATGCTTGTGCCGAAGCACAAAAGAAAGGTGGTACATGTGCATATATTGATGCAGAGAATGCTTTGGATCCATCTTATGCAAAAAAATTAGGTGTAAATGTTTCTGAATTAATTATTTCTCAACCTGATTCTGGTGAACAAGCTTTGGAAATAGCAGACACATTAATAAAATCTGGTGCTGTAGATGTTGTGGTTGTTGACTCTGTTGCTGCTTTGGTACCACGTGCAGAATTAGAAGGTAATATAGGTGATACATATATGGGAACAACAGCTCGTTTGATGTCTCAGTCATTGAAAAAATTAGCTGGGTCTGTTTCTCGTAGTAACACTTTGTTAATCTTTATAAATCAAATACGTATGAAAATAGGTGTTATGTTTGGTAGTCCAGAAACAACATCTGGTGGAAATGCTTTGAAATTCTATGCTTCTGTTCGTTTAGATATTCGTAGAACAGGTGCAATAAAAGAAAAAGAAAATGTAATTGGAAATGAAACACGTGTAAAGGTTGTAAAAAATAAAGTTGCACCACCTTTTAGAACAGTAGATTTTAAAATTATGTATGGAGAAGGTATTTCTCGTATAAGTGAAATATTGGATATGGGTGTAAAATACAATATCATTGAAAAAGCAGGATCTTTCTATTCTTATAATGATGAACGTATTGGCCAAGGTGAAGCAAATGCAAGAGCCTGGTTAAAAGATCATGAAGATACACAAAAAGAAATCTTGGATAAGATAATGTCAAAAGCTTCTGGTATAGCAGAAGAAATGACGACAGGTCCTGTTGTAGACGATGATACCACAGAAGATATTTCTGAATAAAAGGAACAACGAATGAATATAGGAAGAATATTTGCTACACTTAAAATAGATAGGAAACTATCGCAAATTAAGACACACGTTCCCAAAGGAATTCATATAAAATGACATTTAATTTAACACAGCCAGAAAATATTATTTCGTTTATTCTCACCATCATCTTGTTCGCCGGTGCGGATTTCTTAATCTTCAGATTTTTATCACGCAGAATCTTCTTTGTTTCAGCAGTGGGCTCTCTTGAGCTAGTTATGCTCTTCTGCCAAATCTTCGCTGGCTTTGGATACCTTGCTTTAGCAGCAGCGGTTGTGCTTGTTCTTTTAATC
>JAKSTE010000010.1 GCA_024402735.1 Alphaproteobacteria bacterium | reverse complement strand
AACAAAATCCAGCTAATGAAATTCGTTTCATTCCTAATGAAGAAGAAATGAATTTTTGGGGTGTGAAAAATAATCAAGCTGGATCAGTTTTACGTACAGCTATATTTGGTAATGATACGTATAAATATAAAGAACGTGGTGATGAATATCCAATAATAGTTGAATTTGGTAAACAATTTAAAAGTAAGGCAATGTTTGATAGTGTGTATGTAAATTCTCAAAAAGGTATGGTTGCTTTATCTCAATTAGGAGAAATAGAAAGTTTACCTGCTACACCTGATATTCGTCGTCTTAATAAAAATAGAGTTACAGAAATAGATATTAATATAGGTAAATCTACTATTGGTCCTGTTCAAAGTAAGATAGAAGCCATTTTAAAACAAATAGAATGGGAACCGGGTTATAAAGCAGAATTTGCTGGTATGTCAGAAATACAATCAGAAACAACCGGAGAAATAGCTCAGGCTTTCTTGTTGGCTACGATATTAACTTTCATGTTATTAGCTGCAATTATGAATTCTTTTGTACATCCTTTTACAATAGCTACATCAATTATTACTAGTTTTGCAGGAGTTTTTGTGTTGCTGTTTTTGTCTGGAGCTTCTATGAATGTTGGAGCTATGTTAGCTTTTGTTATGTTGGTTGGATTGGTTGTTAATAATAATATTCTAGTATTGGATCCTACGGTTAATAGGGTACAAGCAGGTGAAGATGGCAAAAAGGTGTTGTTAGAAGAATTGTTGGATAAGAAGAATATGATTTTGATGACAACAATAGCTATTATTGCTGGTATGGTTCCACAGTTGTGGTCTGCAGACGGAATGAAATCTGCTATGGGAGCGGTTATGATCGGAGGAATGTTTGCTTCTTTAGTATGGACATTTTGTTTAACACCAGCCTTGTTCTGTGTAATGGAAAAATTGCGTAAAAAATTACATAAAAGTAAATAACATTGACTGTAAGTTTTTTTGTGATAATTTATATTAAGCACACCAATTAGTGTAGAAGGGTGTAAAAACTTATTTACAATTTTTTATGTAGAGAGGTTTGTGATATATTCTTGCTCACGGAAAGTTGGATGGTTTTTATGCAAAAAATGAAGGGTATTTAAATGTTACGTAAACTAAATATAGTAGTTTTTGATTTTGATGGAACAATATCTGCGCATGATGCAAATTTTGAGTTTGCAAAATATTGCTACAGACATTCTATTAGACCATGGTTGTTTATACCGTGTTTTATTTTAGCCGTTTTGACGTGTGTTTTTAAACCAGGTGGTGTATGGTGGAGACAGGTTAGACGTTTATATTTAACCTCAGATATGGTTAAAAAATTTGCCCCAATAGTTATAAAACAACATAAAAGAAATAGATTTGGTTGGGTTAAATCTCAAATTGAAAAAGAAAAATCAAAGGGTAATACAGTTGTTTTAATTTCTGCTAGCCCAGATTTTTTAATACAACAACTTGTTAAAGATCTTCATTTTGATGCAGTTTTAAGTTCTGAAATGGACGAAAATACACCGTGGAGATATAAATTTGTTTGTTGGGGAAAAAATAAAGTTATTGCTTTAGATAATTGGGCTAAGAACAATAAAATAATACCTAATGTTATAAAATCATATTCTGATAGTATATCTGATATGCCTATGATGAACATAGCAAAAGAACAGGTGTGGATAAATTCTAAAACCGGTATGCGTAAGTAGTTGTTTTTTCTTGCCTTTTTTTTCAGAAATAGTTATAATATTTCCGCTTGATTTTTAATATAGGTGTGCTATGCTTTCATCGATTATCGGTATAACAATGGCAGAATAGCGCGTTTTGGTGGGGTGAAATTGTAATAGGGGCATAGTTCAACGGTAGAATATCGGTCTCCAAAACCGCGGATGAGGGTTCGATTCCTTCTGCCCCTGCCAAAGATAAAATATCGGTAAAACGTAGCAAAACTGGGATTTTTATGAAAAAAATATTTGATTATATTAAATCTGTACGTAGTGAATGGTTCAAAATAGTGTGGCCTTCTCGTGATGTTGTTGTACGTACAACTATTATGATACTTGTTTTTTCCGGTCTTGCAGCATTGTTCTTTTTTATTGTAGATAGCATTTTAAATGCTTTAGTTGGTTGGATTTTCTAAACGGACAAAGGAATATGGTATGGAAGAAAAAATGCAGTGGTTTGTTGTAAATGTTCATACTGGGTGTGAGGATAAAGTTGCTCGCGAATTGCGTGAACAGATAAATAAACGTAAATTAAATGCTTATTTTGGGGAAATTTTGGTTCCTACTCGTGAAGTTTCTGAGATTAAAGCAGGAAAACGTGTTAAGTCTGAAAAGAAGTTTTTCCCAGGATATATTGTTGTTCAAATGGTTATGAATAACGAAACTTTTTCTTTGGTTAAATTAATGCCTCAAGTTGTTATGTTCTTGGGACAAAAAGTTAAAAATCAACCAAAACCAATTCCTATTAGCGAAGCTGAAGCACGTCGTTTGTTGAAACAAGTAGAAGAGGGTTCTACTGTTACAGAAGATACTGTTTATGAAGAAGGTCAAGAAGTTCATGTTGTTGATGGGCCTTTTGCTAATTTCAATGGTATTGCTTCTAATGTTGATAATGTAAAACAAAAAATGACAGTTAAGATACTTGTGTTTGGTCGTGAAACAAGTGTAGAACTTGACTTTACACAGGTAGAAAGAGTTTAGTCGAAAGACTGAAAGTGTGGTAGATACGCCATATCGTACCACAACACTAACCAGATGTTAAAAAACATCGAATAAAAATGGAGTGAAAAATGGCAAAAAAAGAAATTAAGGGAATGGTCAAATTGGTCGTCCCTGCAAAGCAAGCAAATCCTGCTCCTCCTATTGGACCTGCATTAGGTGCTGCTGGTGTTAATATCGCAGAATTCTGCAAACAGTTTAATGATAAAACAGCTGATAAAGAACCAGGAATGCCAATTCCTTGCATAATCACTGTTTATACAGATCGTAGTTTTGAATTTATTATGAAACTACCTCCTGTTTCATACTATATTAAAAAAGCACTGAAATTGAAATCCGGTTCTAAAAAACCAGGTCGTGATTTCGTTGGTACAATTTCTAAATCTCAAATAGAAGAAATTGCTAAAGCAAAAATGCCTGACTTGAATTGCTCTACAATTGAATCAGCTTGCAATATTGTTGCTGGTCAATGCCGTTCTATGGGTGTAAAAGTGGGGGAATAAGATATGAAAGTTACTAAAAGAAAACAAACTTGGTCAAATTTAGATGCCAAGAAAGTATATTCCCTAACAGACGCAATTGAAACTTTACGTGGTTTCTGTTCTTCTAAGTTTGATGAAAGTTTAGAAGTTGCTGTAAGATTGGGTATTGATGTTGCTAAAGCAGATCAAAATATTCGTGGAATGTTATCTTTACCAAATGGTACAGGTAAAAAAGTCCGTGTAGCAGTGTTTACTATTAATAACCAAGAAGACGCTAAAAAAGCTGGCGCAGATGTTATTGGTGGTGAAGAATTAATAGATAAAGTTGCTGGCGGTTATATGGATTTTGATCGTGTTATAGCTACTCCAGATATGATGCCAAAGATGTCAAAAGTGGCTCGTGTTTTGGGACCAAAAGGTTTAATGCCAAATCCAAAATTAGGTACAGTTACAACAAATGTAGCTGAAGCTGTTGCTAATGCAAAAGCTGGACAAATTGAATACCGTGCTGAAAAGATGGGTATTGTTCATGCTGGTGTTGGTAAAATGTCTTTTGCTACAGATAAATTGGTTGAAAATGTTAATGCATTGATCGATCAATTGAAAAAAGTTAAACCTGCTTCTTCAAAAGGACAATATATTTTGGGATGCAGTGTTGCTACAACTCAAGGCCCAGGTCTTAAAGTTGATGTAAAATAATTTATGGTGGTTCGCCACCATAAAAGAGATTTCTGTCCGAGACTGATGGTGTGAGTAATCACTTAATCTCCATCATAGACAAAGAATTTTTCTTTGGGGCAGGAACAAAAGCCCCACCTGATGGGAAACCATCGATGGAAAGTTAAACAAAAGAAGCTTAAAAGGATATATATAATGAGACGCGAAGAAAAGTCAGATTTGATTTCAGCGTTGCAGTCGTCCTTGAAAGAAGCAAACGGTATTTTCGTTGTAGAAAATCATGGTTTGACAGTTAAAGAACTTGAGGAATTACGTAATGAATTACGTCCAATGGTTTCTTTGTTTAAAGTTGTTAAAAACCGTTTGATGAAATTGGCTTTGAAAGATACTGATTTCGAACCTGTATCAGAATTGATGAAACGCCCTACAGCTGTTGCAGTTGCAACAGATGCTTTGGCTGTTACAAAGGTTTTAGCAAAATTTGCTGAAGCTCATCAAAATTTGACCATCGTTGGTGGTAAAATGGATGCAGAACTTCTTGATGTAAACGGCGTTGTGCAATTATCCAAGCTTCCGTCCCTGTTGGAAATTCGTTCTACTATCGCACGTATTTTGGTAGAACCAGCATCACGTTTAGCACGTGTTTCAGCAGAGTATGGAAAGAAATAAAATTAAAAACTCTAAAGGAGTAATAAAATGGCAGATATTCAAAAAATAGTTGAAGAATTGTCAAAATTAACTGTTCAAGAAGCAGTTGAATTGTCTAAAGCATTAGAAGAAACTTGGGGCGTTAGTGCCGCTGCAGCTGTTGCAGTTGCTGCTCCTGTTGCTGGTGCTGCAGCTGAAGAAAAAACAGAATTTGATGTTGTATTGGCAGATGCTGGTGCAAACAAATTAGCTGTTATCAAAGCTGTTAAAGATATTACAGGTTTAGGTTTGGGCGAAGCTAAAGCTTTGGTTGAATCTGCACCTAAAGCAGTAAAAGAAGCAGTTGCAAAAGATGAAGCTGAAAAAATGAAAGCTACATTAGAAGCAGCTGGTGCAAAAGTTGAGATGAAATAATTTTTATCGAAACTTCGGAATTTAAAAAATTCCAAAATTGATCGTAGAAATACGATTTTTCGCCGCCCACCTAGAATTTTTTCTATGGTGGGCACACAGGCGTAAAAAGGTTAGAAACTTTTTTCGTTTGCAAAATAGATACAGAAGAGAAAAATAAAAGGATTCAGAAAATGGCAGTTATCCAGAAACTTAGAAAATCTTTTGGTAAAAGTTTTTTGCAAACTCCGCTTCCTGATTTGGTTGAAATTCAGTATAATTCTTACAAAGATTTCTTACAGGCAGATGTTGCACCAGAAAACAGAAAAAATACTGGTCTACAAAATGTATTTAAATCTATGTTCCCTATTAAAGATTATGCAGGAATAGCAGATTTAGAATTTGTTGAATATACATTGGATAAACCTGTTTATAATGTTGAAGAATGTATGCTACGTAATATGACATATTCTAGCAGACTGAAGTTGAAGCTGAGATTGATATTATGGGATGTCGCTGAAGATGGTAAAAAATCTTTACGTGATATAAAAGAACAAGAAATATTTATGGGCGAAGTGCCTTTGATGACAGAACGTGGTAGCTTTATTGCTGCTGGTGTAGAACGTGTTATTGTCTCTCAGATGCATCGTGCTCAAGGTGTTGTGTTTGGAACAACAAAAGAAGCTAAGATTGCTGGAAACCCAGAAACGTATACAGGTCGTATAATACCAGAACATGGTTCTTGGATTGATTTTGAAGAAGCCAAGGGTGTTATATATGTTCGTATTGATCGTAGACGTAAAATTCCTGCTACTGTATTATTACGTTGTTTACCTGCTGCAGAAGATGAAAAGAAGTTTGCTGCAGATCCTCGTAAACCAACAATAGTTGGTATGAGCTCAGAAGAAATTTTGGGTGTGTTCTATAAACGTATACCTTTAACTTTAGATGGTAAATTGTGGGTTGGTGATATAAATAGTTTTGAAGGTTTAGATAAATATCGTTTGAACTATGATTTGATCAATCCAAAAGCTAAAAAAGCAATTGCTTCTAAGGGTGATCGTTTAACATCTAAACGTTTATCTAAGCTAATGACAGCTTCAAAAACGTTTGGTATTGAAAGAGATTCTTTGATAGGTGAATATTTATTTGATTCTATCAAAAATGGCGAAGATGTTTTGTTCCCAGCTGGAACAGAAATTACGGAAGAAGTGTTGAATGAATTGGAAAAAATGGGTGTAAAAAACATTTCATTAATTTCAATTGATAATACAACTATTACTGCCCATATGCGTAATACTTTAATGGCTGATAAGACAGCATCTCGCGAGGAAGCTTTAATTGAAATTTATAATTTAGTACGTCCAGGTGAACGTCCTACATTAGAAGCAGCTATAAGCTTGTTCTTACGTCAAGGTTTTGATCCAGCTTATTATGATTTATCTGCTGTTGGTCGTTTCAAGATGAATAAACGTTTGAAGATAGATTCTGGTAAACGTCCTGAAGATGAACGTACTTTAACTAAAGCAGATTTCTTAGCTGTACTTAAGACATTAACAAATATTATTGATCGTAAAGATGTTATAGATGATATCGATAATTTGTCTAATCGTCGTGTACGTGCAGTTGGTGAATTGTTAGAACAAACTTTCCGCACAGGTATGTTGCGTATTGAAAGATTAGTTCGTGAAAGCTTAACATCTCCTAATATTGCTACAATGCAACCTCAAGATGTTATCAATGCAAAACCTTTAATGTCTTTGATATCTGAATTCTTGGGAACTTCTCAATTGTCACAATTTATGGATGCTTATAACCCATTAGCAGAAGTAGAACATAAACGTTTGATTTCTGCTTTAGGTCCTGGTGGTTTGAACCGTGAACGTGCAGGAATAGATGTTCGAGACGTTCATCCTACACATTATGGTCGTTTATGCCCTATTCATACTCCAGAAGGTGCTAACATTGGTTTGATCAGCCATTTGGCTTCTTATGCTCGTGTGAACCCTTATGGATTTATTGAAACACCATATTACGTTGTAGAAAACGGTAAGATCACAGATAAATTAGTATATTTAACAGCTGATGAGGAACTTGGACATAAAATTGCTCAAGGTAATACACCTACAACAGCTAGCGGTGCTTTAGCTGAAGATATTGTTACTGCTCGTGTAGATGGTGAATTTACTATGATTCCTAAGTCTGAAGTTGATTTGATCGACGTGGCTCCTCGTCAAGTAGTATCTATAGCAACAGGTTTAATACCTTTTGTTGCTAACGACGACGCTAACCGTGCTTTGATGGGATCTAACATGCAACGTCAGGGTGTTCCTTTAATGAGAGTAGATGCTCCATTAGTCGGAACAGGTATTGAACGTGAAGTTGCTCGTGATTCTAGAACAGGTGTTGTTGCAAAACACAGTGGTATTGTAGAATCTGTAGATGCAAATCGTATAGTTGTAAAATGTATGAATTCTCGTAACGTTGTTACAGGAGTTGATATATATAACTTAGAAAAATTTGGTCGTTCAAATAGTGAAACATTAGTTCACCAGAAACCATTGGTACATGTCGGAGATAGAATTACTTCTGGAGATATTATAGCTGATGGATCTTCAATGAATTATGGTGAATTAGCTTTGGGACGCAATGTTTTAGTAGCATTTGTTCCTTGGCGTGGTTATAACTACGAAGACGCTATCGTAATATCTGAACGTATTTCTCGTGATGATGTATTTACTTCTATAAAAATTGTAGAAAAAGAAATCAAATTACGTGATACACAATTAGGACCAGAAAGCTTTACACGTGATATACCAAATGTTGGTGAAGAAGCTTTAAAGAATTTGGATGAATCAGGTATTATTTACATTGGTGCTAGAGTAAAACAAGGTGATATCTTGGTTGGTCGTGTTTCTCCAAAATCAGAAACATTATTAACACCAGAAGAAGCTTTGTTACGTAATATCTTTGGTGAAAAAGCATTGAATGTAAAAGATTCTTCTTTAAAGGTTGGACCAAATGAAGAAGGTACAGTTATCGGTGTTAATGTTTTGACTCGTCATGGTGTAAAGAAAGACGACAGAACACAGATGATTGAATTACAGAAGATTGAAAAGATCAATAAAGACCGTGATGAAGAAACATCTATCATAGAAAAAGGTTTTGCTGATCAGGTCTTCCAAATGGCTGAAGGTGCTACTATTTCTGCTGGTACTGGTAGTTTAAAACCATTTATTGGTAAAAAATTAACTGCTGAAGTATTTGAAGGTATTAAACCTTCCGATATGAAGAAGTTAGTTGTTGGAAACAAAGAGATACAAGCAAAAATAGATGAAATCCGTGAACAACACGCTTTGAAATTGAAAGATTTGAATGAACGTGCTGATGCAGAAATCGCTAAAGCTACAGAGAGTAATTCCTTAGGTGCAGGTGTATTAAAAGAAGTAAAAGTTTACATTGCACACAAGATGAAATTACAACCTGGTGATAAAATGGCAGGACGTCATGGAAATAAAGGTATTGTATCAAAAGTTGTACCAATCGAAGATATGCCTCATATGGAAGATGGTACTCCTGTAGATATAGTTTTGAATCCATTAGGTGTTCCAAGCCGTATGAACTTAGGTCAGATATTTGAAACTCATCTTGGTATGGCTGCCCGTACGTTAGGACAACAAATCGGTGAAGTTCTTGATGAAGTAAAACAAAAAAGAGCTGTAACTGATGATTTGCGTTCTATTATGGGAAAAGTATACGGAAAGCAAATTTCTGAAAAGCTAGATAAGATGACTGATACAGATGTCCGTGCTGAAGCAGAATTATTGCGTAATGGTGTGCCTATGGCAACTCCAACATTTGATGGCGCAACACCAGAAGAAATAAAAGCTATGTTAAAATTGGCTAAATTACCAGAATCAGGACAATTTACATTGTATGATGGTATGACTGGTGAAAAGTTTGCACGTCCAGTAACAGTTGGTGTTATGTACATGATGAAATTGCATCACTTTGTTGATGAAAAGATTCATGCTCGTTCAACTGGTAATTATTCTCTAGTTACACAACAACCTTTGTCTGGTAAAGCTCACATGGGTGGTCAGAGACTTGGAGAAATGGAAGTTTGGGCATTAGAAGCACACGGTGCAGCGCACTTGTTACGTGAAATGTTAACGGTTAAATCTGATGATATCGTTGGTAGAAATAAGATGTATGAATCTATTATTTCCGGTAATAACGATATACAAACAGGAACCCCAGAAGCATTTAACGTTTTGGTACGTGAACTTCGTGGATTAGGATTAGCTTTAACACCAAAGAAAATAGACTAGTGGCTGGGCCAAAGAATAGTTTTTCTATTCTCCGGCCACAAGGCACTTTTAGGGACTAAAAGGAGCAAAAACAAATGACAAATATGTTGCAAAAGATATTTGGACAAATAGAAACAAAAGAACAGTTTGATGCTTTGCGTATTTCTATTGCATCTCCAGAAGAAATTCTGTCTTGGTCGCATGGAGAGGTAAAAAAGCCTGAAACTATAAATTATCATTCTTTAAAACCAGAGCCAGAGGGTTTGTTTTGTCAGCAAATTTTTGGACCTGTTAAAGATTATGAATGTGCTTGCGGAAAATATAAAAGAATAAAATTCCGTGGTGTAGTTTGTGAACGTTGCGGAGTAGAAGTTGGTTCTTCTGCAGTACGTCGTGAACGTATGGGACACATAAAATTAGCTATACCTGTTGCACATACATGGTTCTTACGTGAAGGTAAGATAGCTACATTATTAAATAATTTGCCACAAAAGAAATTAGAGCAGGTTATTTCTTATGATGCTTACATTGTTACAGAACCTGGTTTAACAAGTTTAAAACCATATGATGTTATTAGCGAAGATGAATATCAGGCAGCTATAGAAGAATTTGGTGAAGATTCTTTCCGTGTAGGTATCGGTGCTGAAGGTATTCGCGATATTATTGCTAATATGGATATGGGTGATGAAAGAACACGTTTACGTGCAGAATTGGCAGAAACCAAATCTGAAGCTAAACGTAAATCTTTAATTAAACAATTAAAATTAGTAGAAGCATTTTTAGATTCTAAAACAGAACCAGCGTGGATGTTACCTGATATAATCCCAGTTATTCCACCAGATATGCGTCCTTTGGTAACTTTGGATGCAGGACATGTAGCTGCTTCTGATTTAAATGATTTGTATCGTCGTGTTATTATACGTAATAATCGTTTGAAAAGATTCATAGAAATGCATGCTCCTGAAATAATTGTACGTAATGAAAAACGTATGTTACAAGAAGCGGTTGATTCTTTGTTTGATAATGGTCATAAAGCTAGACCTATGGTTTCTCAAAACCGTCGTCCTTTGAAATCATTATCAGATTCTTTACGTGGTAAGAATGGTCGTTTCCGTATGAACATGTTAGGTAAGCGTGTAGATTACTCTGGACGTAGTGTAATTACACCTGGACCTTCTTTACGTATGCATCAGGTTGGTTTGCCAAAAACTATGGCTTTGGAATTATTTAAACCATTCGTTTATGCAAAATTGTTGGCTGGTGATTATGCTAATACATTGAAGACAGCTCGTAAAATGGTAGAAAACGGAGAAGATATTGTATGGGATATTTTGGAAAAAGTTATTTACCAACATCCTGTATTATTAAACCGTGCTCCATCATTACATAGATTGTCTTTGATTGCTTTTGAACCAGTTTTGATCGAAGGTAAAGCTATACGTCTACATCCATTAGTTTGTGCAGGATTTAATGCTGACTTCGATGGAGACCAGATGTCTGTTCATGTTCCAATTTCTTTGGAAGCTCAATTGGAAGCACGTACATTAATGTTATCAACTAACAACGTGTTGTCTCCTGCTAATGGAGAACCTATGACAGTTCCTTCTCAAGACATGGTGTTAGGTGTTTACTATATATCTTTGATGGATGGTGAACATACTAAAGATTCTCCACGTTTTGCAAATATGGATGAAGTTCAATTGGCTTTGGAACATAAAACAATAACATTACATACACCTATTGTTGCTCGTATAAATGGTAAAACATATAATACAACAGCTGGTCGTATGATATTGGGTCAATTGTTACCAAAGTCTGAAAATATGCCATTTGATTTGGTAAATAAAGTAATGCCAAGAAAAGAAATAAAAGCATTATTAGCAACAACATATGATCGTTGTGGTGATAAAGCTATGATTTTATTGGCTGATGCTTTGAAAGATACTGGCTTTGAACAAGCTGCTAGAAGTGGTATTTCTATTGGATTTGATGATGTTGTCATTCCAGAAGAAAAAGAAAAAATGATTGAAGACTCAGAAAGTGCAGCACAAGAAATAGAAAACCAATATCAAAACGGTTTGTTATCAAGTGGTGAACGTCACAATAAATTAATTGATTTATGGCAACGTACAACAGATAAATTGGGAGATTTAGCTTATGCTTCTCTAGGAAAAACAGAGGGCGAAAACTGGAACTCTATTCATATGATGGCTTTGTCTGGTGCTCGTGGTTCTAAAGGACAGATTCAGCAGTTGGCAGGTATGCGTGGTATGATGCAGAAACCTGACGGATCTATTATTGAAGTTCCTATTATTTCGAACTTTAAAGAAGGTCTAACCATGTCTGAATACTTTACATCAACACACGGTGCTCGTAAAGGTATGTCAGATACTGCTTTGAAAACAGCTGAAGCTGGATATTTGACACGTCGTATGGTTGATTTAGCTATAAATACAGTTATTACAGAACATGATTGTGGAACAAAAGAATTTATTACAGCTAAACCTGTATATCAAGGTTCTACATTAAGTGTGGCATTAGGAGATGTTGTTTTAGGCCGTACTGCTGCACATGATATTGTTCATCCTTTAACTAAAGAAGTTATATTACCTGCTGGTGAGTTGATTACAAAGTCAATAGCTAAACGTATCAATGAATCAGGATTACCAAGTGTTGATGTTCGTAGTGTTTTGACATGTTGTTCTGATGGACTTTGTGCAAAATGTTATGGTATGGATTTGTCTCGTAACGCTTTAGTACATGTCGGAGAACCTGTTGGTTTGATAGCTGGACAATCTATTGGTGAACCTGGAACACAGTTGACTTTGCGTACTTTCCATATTGGTGGTATTGCTGAAGGTGGTTCTGAATCTCACTTTATAGAAATGCCAGTTGCAGGTAAAATAAAATTATCAGCAGTAAATACCGTTAAAAACGGTGACCGTGCTGTTGTTTTATCTCGAAATGGTAAGATAGCTGTAGTAGATAAAAATGATAAAGAATTATTCAGTTGCGCATTACCTTATGCTTCTATGTTAGTTGTTAACGAAGGAGATATGGTTGAAAAAGGTCAGAAAGTTGCTGAATGGGATCCTTATTCAAATACTATTATTGCAGAAAAAGACGGTATCGTTAGCTTCTCAGATTTGATAGAAAACGTTTCTTATCAAGAAGAAGTAGATGCAATGACAGGAATTGTATCTCGTAAAGTTATCAATTGGAAAACAAACACAAAGAAAGCTTTGAACCCAGCTATACGATTGGTTGATGCTAAAGGAGAAGTTATTTCTTTGGGTGGAAAGAAAATAGCTGAATATTTATTACCAATGTATTCAACTTTGAATGTTTCCAATGGAGATGAAATACATGCAGGAGATATTATAGCTCGTATACCTGTACAAACTAAAAAGACAGGCGATATTACAGGAGGTTTACCTCGTGTAAACGAATTGTTAGAAATTCGTAGACCTTCAAATCCTGCCTTGTTAGCTGAAACAGACGGTACTATCGAATTAGAAGATGCAAAATCTAAAATTATAGTTCGTATAGAACCTGCTGATGGATCTGCACCAGTAGAATATGCTGTTCCAAAAGGTACAAATTTATTAGTACGTAGTGGTGATACAGTACATAAAGCTGATAAATTGGTAGATGGAGATCCTGTACCTCAAGATATTTTACGTATTTTGGGTCAGAAAGCTCTTGCAACATTTATGGTTGAACAGGTTCAACAAGTTTATCGTTTACAGGGTGTGGTAATTAATGATAAACATATTGAAATATTAATACGTGAAATGACTCGTCGTGTAGAAATTAGTAATCCTGGAGATACAGGTTTCTTGAATGGACAAGTTGTTGACCGTGTTGATTTTGAAGAGGAAAATGCGAGAGTTGCACATGATGGCGGAAAGACAGCTGAAGCTTCTCAAGTTTTGGTTGGTTTAACACGCGCTTCTTTAACATCTCGTTCATTTATCTCTAATGCATCTTTCCAACAAACAACAAAAGTATTGGTTGATGCTGCTATTAGCGGTTCAACAGATAAATTAGTTGGTGTGAATGAAAACTTGATTGTTGGTCGTTTGATACCAATTGGTACAGGTGCATATGTACGTAGAGTACGTGCTATCGCTAAAGAAGAAGAGAAAGCTGAAAAGCTTGCTCGTGAAGGTAGCGAACAACAACAATTGTTGGATTTGTAATAAAATCAAAAAGGTGCCCAGTGAACATATATTTATATATGTTTGCTGGGTAATTTTTATCTAATGAAAGAAATTCCGGCTATTTTTTGTGATATAGATGGTGTGGTAAGTTATAAATTTGCTGTGCCTAATTATGATCGTTTTGGAAAACCAAGACCAAATATGATACCTATATTAGAATCTTTAGGTCGTGATTTTACTATTATTTTTATTACTGGTCGTTGGGCTATGGGACAAGAAAAGGTTGAAAAATATTTGAATGATATTTTACCAAATATTAAAAAAAAGATATTTTGTAAACCTCATACATATCCAGGTACTACGGCTGAATATAAATTAGCTACGATTATAGAATTAGAAAAACAAGGGTATAAATTTTATATGGGGCTTGATGATCATAGCGCAGTGGTTGGATTGATGCATAATCATGGTGTATTTATGGCGCAGGTACTTAGTGATTAATAATTTTTTCCCTTGCAAAAGAGTAATAATTGAATAAAATTAACAGGTCAAGAAAAGGTAAACAGACTAATATTAGAATCATTAGTGATGTTTGTATAAAATAAAAGGAATATAAAATGGCAACACCAAAAAGTAAAACAAGTAAGGCTCGTTCAGCACAACGTCGTTCACATGATGCTTTGTCTGTAATGCCAGTTAGTGTTTGTAAAAAATGTGGTGAAAAGAAACGCCCACATCATGTTTGTCCAGCTTGTGGTTCTAAATAATTTTACAACAAAGGATTAAGAGGCAGAGCTGGTTTTATGCTTCTCTGCCTTTTTTATTAAAAAATGCAAGATCAACATAAAAAGATTATTTCTATAGATGCTATGGGAGGAGATAAAGCTCCTATGGCGGTTCTAGGTGGTATGAATCAGTTTCTATACCAATATGGCGAAAATTCTGTGTTTTTCCGTGTGTTTGGAAACGAAAGAATAATTCGTACTATGCTAAGTAAATTTCCTCGTGTATCTAGAAATTGCGAAATTATCAATGCAAACGATGTTATTCTAGGAACCGATAAGGTTCGTGATGTAATTCGTCATGCTCAAGATACTTCAATGTATATGGCTATAAAGGATGTTAGAGAGGGGAAGTCTTCTGCTGTTATATCTGCTGGAAATACAGGTGTGTTGATGGCTTTATCAAAACTAGCTTTAAAAACAGTAGATGGTATTTCAAGACCTGCTATTACTACTATGCTTCCTTCTGGTGATGGAGATTCTAAGGTTGTGGGATTAGATTTAGGTGCTAATGTACAATGTGACGAAGAAAATCTGTTTGATGGTGCGATGATAGGAAGTATTTACGCTGAAGTTATAGGTGGAACAAAGAAACCTAAGTTAGGAATATTAAACATAGGTGAAGAAGAAACTAAAGGTAATGAAGTCTTACAAAGATTAAATAAAATTTTATCTGAACATCATGATGAATTACCTTATGAATATATAGGGTTTGTTGAGGGTACAGATATATGTGCTGGAAACGTTCAGGTTGTCGTTACAGATGGCTTTACAGGCAATGTAATGTTAAAAACGGTAGAAGGTACAGCTAAATTAATTACACGTATTGTAAAGGTTAATTTTAAGAAATCTTTATTAGCTATTTTGGGTGCGTTCTTCTTAATACATGTTTTTAAAAGATTAAAACATAAAATAGACCCTAGATCTCATGCTGGAGCTGTGTTTTTAGGTTTAAACGGATTCTCTATAAAAACACATGGTAATAGTGATGCTCTTGCTTGGTCGCATGCTATAGAATATGCTATGAACTTATCTCAATCAGATTTCTATGGAAAAATCAAAGAAAGGGTAAGTGCTTTATCTAAAATAAAAGAAGAAATAAAAGCAAGTTGTTAAAAAATAAAAAAATCTCGATTTGTTTAATCGAGATTT
>JAKSTE010000001.1 GCA_024402735.1 Alphaproteobacteria bacterium | reverse complement strand
ATTATCTGCATCTTGATATAATTTTATAGAAATCATATTAACAGAGTTTGGAAATCTTGAACCCTGTAAACGTTTTTTAAGTGTTGTTATTGGAATGATAACCATATCATCTTGGCTACCCATGGCAGAATCGCCTTTTGATTTCATCAATCCTATGATAACAAACGGTGTATTTTGAATACGAATAATTTCTCCAACAGGATTGCTAGGCAACCCTAATTCTTCCGCCGTATCAGAACCTATAACAGCATATGTTGATGCATTTTTAACAGCCATTCTGTCAAAAAATGTTCCATATTCCATTTCTATATTTTGAACTATTGTATAATCTGGATAACACCCAACCATAGCTGTAGCCCAGTTTTTGTTTCCATAAATAACTTGTGCACTACCATTCTGTACAGGGGTAACTGCAGCAACATCCGGAAGTTTACCAATATATTCAGCATCATCCATCGTAAGTGTTTGTCTATTTCCGGAACGAACCCCCGCACTTTGTGCGGCCCCAGCTCTAATCATAATTGTATTTGTACCCAAGGAAGAAAACTGATCTGTAATTGATTGTTGTACTGTTTCTCCAACAGCAACCATTATCACAACAGCCATAACACCAATAATAATACCCAAAACTGTCAAAAACGAACGAAGTTTATTTCCGCTAATAGACAACCAAGATTCTTTTAAAATATCACTAAATGTCATTTTTTACGGCTCTTTTCTGATTTTAATAACACATGTTCATTCTTAGGAACTGGACCATCATAAGTTATACGTCCGTCGTACACATGAAGAATTCTATCTGCATAACTAGCTATTTCAAACTCATGGGTTATCATAATTATAGTAATTCCTAAATCCTTATTTAATTTTTTAAAGAATCTCAGAATTTCATTACCCATTTTACTATCTAAAGCCCCTGTAGGTTCATCAGCCAAAATCAATTTTGGATCTCCAGCCAAAGCCCTAGCTATAGCTACCCTCTGTTTCATACCGCCAGATAACTGAGTAGGTAAATAAGTTTCAAAATTTTCTAATCCTACCAATTTTAACATTTCTCTAGATTTACTTATTCTCTCAGACATTGGTATGCCACGATACATTAAAGGAAGCATTACATTATCTAAAATATTTCTTTTAGATAACAAATTAAAATTCTGAAAAACAAACCCTATGTATTCGTTACGAATAGTTGCCAATTCATCTGCAGACATTGTTGTAATATCTTTACCATATAATTCATATATTCCAGAAGAAGCCGTATCTAAAGCACCAACAATATTCATACAAGTAGATTTTCCGGAACCAGAAGGCCCCATGATAGCTACAAATTCTCCTGGATTAATATCAAAACTAACATCAAAAAGAACTTGTTGTTCTCCACCAACTTCCAAAGGAAAGCTTTTACATATTTTCTTAAGAGATATTACGGGTGGTTGTTTCATACTATATAGACTCTATATTACATTGGTCTTCCGCCAGGATGTCCTACCTGACGTTTTGTATTGGATTTTATAGAAGATTCTTGTCCAACACGGCCAACTATTATTTTGTCTTTATCTTGAATTTGATCAGATATAAGTTCTGTCTCTGTTGCAGTAACCAATCCTTTCTTATAAGGAATAAAAACGACATCACCATTACGTTGAACTGCCAAATGTGTTTTTGGATCAACACCTTCAGGAACAGAATCAGAAATGTTTTTAAATGTTCTAGTTAACAAACCAGAATTCTGAACCTTCCAGGCATTTTTCGATTCGGCCACAACTATTGTAACAAAAGCCGTCATTCCTGGCATTAATCTTAAATCAGCATTATCAACATCAATAACAACAGTATAAACAACAACGTTTGATGTTGTAGTTGGTGACAACCTAATTTGACGAACCTCACCTTCAAAAACATCTGATGAATATGCATCTACGGTAAATGTAACATCTTGTCCTTCTTTTATCATACCTATATCTGCTTCTGACACAGATGTTTCTATTTGCATTTTTGATAAATCTTCAGCTATTTCAAATAAATCTGGCGTTTGGAAAGAAGCCGCTACAGTTTGTCCTTTATCTACTTTACGAGAAATAACAGTTCCATCAACAGGAGATGTAATTGTAGCATAACCCAAATTTGTAACTGCACGATTATATGAGTATTGTGCTTTTTTTACATTTTGCTCTGCTTGTTCATATGTTGTTAAAGACTGTTCCATTTCTGCACGAGAAATAAAACCTGCGTCATATAAAGATTTATTTCTTTGATATTCGCTTTTTGCAAAATTTAAATTGGATTCTGAAGATTTTAAAGAAGCCATAGCTTCATCAACAGAAGATTGTAAAACAGAAGGTTCTATTGTTAATAAAATATCACCTTTTTTAACACGGGAATTATAATCCACATAAATTGCATCTATGGTACCAGAAACCTGAGAACCAACACTTACTGTATTAACAGGATTAATTTCACCTGTAGCAGTAACTGTTTGCATTAAATCACCACGATTAATATTAATCGTCATATACTCTTTCTTTAATGATTCTTTTTTACCAGCGCTAAAAACTATACTCAATATCACAAATATGATAACAAACAATACACACAAAAACTTATGTCTTTTTATCCAACCAATAAATTTTGTAAATATATTACTTTTTGTTTTGTTCTCCGCCTTCATTTCTCATCTCCTCCAAATCAGACTTTATATCTCCTATAGCCAAAGCAACAGCCGCACGTTTTATAAACAAATCATATTTAGCAGCATTGTTTTGTTTACGTGCATCAACCAATTCTGCTTGTGCAGTCTGCCATTCTAACATTGTTGAACGACCAACCTTATACATCCCAGCAGAAACTCTTTCAGATTCTGTGGCTGATTTCAACAAAGCCTCAGTTTGTTTTAAAACATTTTGTGCTGTTTTATAATTCTGATATGCGGTAAACACATCTAACATAGCTTCATTTGTTATTTCCTGTTCATTATATTGTGCACGTTCATAATCAGCTTCTGCAGCACGACTACTATATAAATTTGAAAACCCGGTAAATATAGGCATAGAAACACTTACACCTATAGAACCACTTGTTTTATATGGATGAGTTTCAAAAACACCAGGTAATGTTTCATCATTCCAACCAACACTTCCATTTAATTTAAAACTTGGTGTATTTTGTAAAAACACAGAATTACGTTTATGCCAAGCTGCATCTTTTTGTGCTGTAGCTTTTAATAAATCCGGTCTTTTATCACGAGCCAAAGCTATCAACTCTTCTAAATTTTCAATTTCTGCATTCGAACCAAAAGTAGAAGGCATGTCCGCAATCTTTATTTGTTGATTAGCAGGAAAAGATAATTTTGTTAACAAAGCACCTTTTGCTATTTCACGATTATTGTTAGCTCTCTCTAAAGCCAATTTAGAATTAGCTAAAGTTGTTTCTGCTTTATAAACATCAGCCTTTGCAACAGCACCTGCTTTAAATTTTTTATCAGCTGTATCTTTCGCTGTTTGTGCAACAGTTAACGCAGACTTTGCAGATTTTACATCGGCGTCAGCATTCAACAATTCATAATACGAACCAATCAAACCATAAACATAGTTTTGTATAGTTTCACTAAAATCAAACCCAGCGGCTCTATATGTTGCCAACAACTGATTCATTTCTGATAAACGTTTCCCAAAATCAAAAATCAGATACGAAGCAGATAAAGAAGCTCCATAATTCCAATCGTTCCAATGTTCTTCTCTTTTGTCTGTAGCCGCATCGAATTTTTTTGTAGCATTTCCAGACAAACTAACGTTAGGTAAATATTTAGAATAACCAGCGTTTTTATTAAATTTAGTAGATTGTAAAGATTTATAAGCTGCAGCTGTTTGTGGATTTCGACACAAACCAAGACCAACAACATCTTGCAACTTCAATTCTTCTTCTGGAACAGACTCCATTACCGCACAATCAGGTTTACTTGCCATTGCACAAAATGGCATCAAAAATAGTATATATATTAATTTGTTCATATAAAATCTCTCTTTGAAGAATAATGTAGCATAAATATTATTTAAAAACAAAGCTTTTTATACAAAAGTATCTATAATTTATTATCAAAAAAACAACAAGTATTTTTATATTGAAATAATAATATTTTTTGCTTAATATACGCTTACGTAAAGGCCAGGTGGCAGAGTGGTTATGCAGAGGACTGCAAATCCTTGGATGCCGGTTCGATTCCGACCCTGGCCTCCAAATACAAAATGATAAACCAGCTAACTATTACAAATTTTAGAAACCACTCTTGTTCAAGGGTGTCTGTTGGTGATTACAAAAATATAATTATAACAGGACAAAATGGTTCCGGGAAAACAGCTATATTAGAAGCAATTTCCATATTATCCGGGGAACACGGCTTACGTAATGCTGATTCATCAGAAATTGCCAAATTTAATGGAGATGGAAGTTTTTCTGTTTTTGTAAAAACAAAAGAAGATAATGATATTTGTGTTTATTACGACCAAAAAGACACAAATAAACATATAAAAATAAATAACGAAAATTCGACATTTGCCGAAATAGCCAAAATATTAAAAATTATTTGGATAACCCCAAAAGAAGATAGATTATTTGTAGATTCGGCATCTAATAGAAGAAATTTTTTCGATCGCTTAACTTCATGTTTCGACCCATCTCATATAGGGCGAATCACTAGAATCACAAAACTATTATCAGAAAGAGCAGCCGCCTTAAAATCATCTTTTGATCCAAAATGGTTAGACGCTATAGACAAACAAATTGCTTCAACGGCAATATCCATAGGAGCCGCCAGAATAAAATACGCAGGGGAAATAAATTACATTTTTAAAACAGGCGCCATATCTGTCGACGGCATGATTGAAAAACTTCTTATAGAAAATACTAATATCGATGCCGAAAACAAATATTTTGAATATCTGAAAAACAATAGATTTTTAACTGGTGATAAAATGGTAATAGACGGGGTTCACAAATCTGATTTTGGTGTATTTAATAACACCTTAAAACTACCAGTTCATATTACAAGCACAGGACAACAAAAGTCACTTCTCATAGATTTAATTTTGGCACACACAAAACTAATTAATTTAAAAACAAACAAAAAAACTATTATCTTACTAGATGAAGCAACGGCTCACCTGGATGAACAATCAAAAAAACGTTTGTTTGAAGAATTAAACAATTCAGAAACACAAGTATGGGCAACAGGATTAGAACCAGATTTATTTAAAAATATTCCGAACACAATATTTGTTACTTGCCAAAATGGAACTATTAGTAATATAGTTACATCGGAGTAAAAGTATGGCAAAAATAAATTATCAACAATTATTAGATAACGCTTTAAAATCTGTAGTTAAAGAAGCCTTAATATATGCTCAATATAATGGATTGGGTGACGAAACAAGTTTTCTTATAACATTTAAAACACATGACCAAGGTGTTGTTATTCCAGATTTCTTAAAAATACGCTATCCTGATATTATGACCATAGGCTTACAGTATTCTTACAACAATTTAAACGTATCTGATAAAGAATTTGGGGTTCAATTGACTTTTGATGGTAGACCATTTTTTATCAGAGTTCCATTTTCTGCACTTGTAGAATTTAAAGATCCAACAACAGATTTTATGCTATCTTTTTATCAACCAAAAGAAGGTGAAGAAACAGCCAACAATAATATTGAACTACCTTTAGAAGAGGATCAAAATAATATTCATGATGACAAAAGAGTTGTTTCTTTGGATGAATTTAGAAAAAAAAGAAAGTTATAAAAAAAACACCCGTTTGGGTGTTTTTTTAATACATAGTGTGTAATACGTGTCTGCTTTTATCAAGATTTGACAACATTTTTCCACTACCGTTTGCTACACAAGCCAAAGGATTGTCTGCTAAAAATGCAGGCAAACCTGTGGACATACGTATAGCAGAATCCAAATCACGCAACATTGAACCACCGCCTGTCATAGCAATACCATAATCTGCTATATCTGCGGACAACTCTGGTGGTGTTGATTCAAGAGCTAAATGCACAGTTGTTATTATTTTTGCAACAGTCTGTGATAAAGCTGTGGCTATTTGACTTTCTGTTATTTCTGTTTCTCTAGGCGTTCCACTTAATAAATCACGCCCTTTTATTTTCATTGTTTTTTCATTTAATTTGTCTTTTGGCATAATAGCAGTACCTATTTTTTTCTTAATCTCTTCTGCTGTATTTTCTCCAATTAACAAATTCTTTGTCTTTTTTATGTATTCTATAATATCTATATCCATCTGATCACCAGCAGTTCTAACAGCATTGGAATAAACAATTCCTCCTAAAGACATAACGGCTACTTCTGTTGTACCACCACCAATATCCAAAACCATAGATCCAACTGGTTTTTCTACAGGCAAACCTGCGCCAATAGCGGCAGCTGTAGATTCTTCAACAATATAAACTTTTCTAGCACCAGCTGCATCCGCTGCTTCTTGTATAGCACGACGTTCAACCTGGGTTGCACAAGAAGGAACACAAATAATTATTAAAGGAGCGGCTAAAGGACTTTTATGATGAACTTTACGAATAAAATACTTTATCATTTCTTCTGCAACTTCAAAATCTGCAATAACACCATCACGCAAAGGACGAACAGCTGTAATTGTCCCTGGTGTTCTACCAAACATTTGTTTTGCCTCAGCACCAACAGCCAATATTTCTTTACGACCTAATAATCTATTTTCAGCAACAGCAACAACAGAAGGTTCATTCAACACAATACCTTTACCTTTTACATAAATTAATGTGTTAGCTGTACCTAAATCAATAGCCATATCTGCAGAAAAAAATTTTAATAACCAATTATACATAAATACTTCCTTTGGCTTTGTGTTTTTTGCATTATAAAACAGGTGTTCTAAAAATCAAGCATGTATAAATAAAAATTACTTTTTATTTGCAAAAGCCTATATTTTAGATAAAAATGCCTTCTATGAAACGAAAAACCATAAGAAAACATTCAGGTTTTATGATGCCATTTGATTGCGCATCTGCATCTACAGACTTTTTTACAACAAAAGCCAAACCTATCTGCTATCAAAGAGATTCTCGATATGGTATTGTCATATCCAAAAAAATTTTTAAACTAGCTATAGAACGAAGCAGGGCAAAAAGACTTTTGCGCGATTGGATTGCTTACAATGAAAATTTGATGCAAGAAGGATACGATTATATTTTTATAGCCAAAATCAATATCTTAAATACAGATCGAGAAACAGGACGAACAACTGTTAAAAACGCTCTAGAAAAAATTCAAACTTTAATAAAATAAAATGTCCAGAAATTATAATTTTTTCTCAACAATGGGCTGTGCGGCCATAAAATGCTATCAAACATGCATATCTCCTTTTATAGGAGGTCATGAAGCTTGTAGGTTTACACCTACTTGTAGTGAATATACTAAACAGGCAATAGAAAAATATGGATTATTTAAAGGAATAACCATGGGAATAAAACGTATATCAAGATGCAGACCAGGGGGAGGTTTTGGATACGACCCTGTTCCTTGACATAATAATTCAATATGGTAGAATTGTTATTAATATGTGAAAAATAAAAACATAAAAAGGATTTATAATTATGTCTTCGTTTCGTGCAACAGTTGAAAACATGTCTAAAATAATGGATGACATGGGCATAACTGAGTTAGATTTGGAAAGACAATTTTTGTTTGGAGTCTATCGTAAGCACATTCATTTATCAAAACAACAAGCTGTTGCAACATCTGTTGGAGTTATTTCAAATACACCTAAGGCTACATCATCACAAGCAGTTTCTGGTCACATATTAAAATCTCCAATGGTTGGTGTTGCATATCTATCTTCTGAACCAGGAGCAAAACCTTTTGTAAAAGTAGGTTCAACCGTTAACGCTGGTGATACAGTTGCTTTAGTTGAGGCCATGAAAACTTTTAACCCTATAAAGGCAGATGTGTCTGGTGTAGTAAAAGAAATATTCGTTACAGACGGAACAGCTGTGGAATACGACACACCAATTATGGTTATCGAATAGGTCTTTCCTATGTCACAAATTAAAAAAATTTTAATTGCCAATCGCGGCGAAATTGCATTACGTATAATTCGTGCTTGTCGTGATATGGGAATCCGTACTGTTGCTGTATATTCAACGGCAGATAAAGACGCTATGCATGTTAAGTTAGCCGACGAATCTGTTTGTATTGGACCTGCACAATCATCCGAATCATATTTAAATGAATCTGCTATTTTAACAGCAGCATTATTAACAAATTCTGATGCAATTCACCCAGGATATGGTTTTTTATCTGAACGAGCTGATTTTGTAGAAAAAGTCGAACAACACGATTTAATTTGGATAGGACCTTCTGCTAAATTAATAAAACAAATGGGCGACAAAGTTAATGCTAAACAAACAGCAATAAAATGCGGTTTGCCTGTTGTTCCAGGATCCGAAGGAGCTATAGATACTTTAGAAGACGCTCAAGTTTGGGCAGAAAAAATAGGTTACCCTGTGATGATAAAAGCCGCCTCAGGTGGTGGTGGAAAAGGTATGCGCGCTGTAAATTCTGCAGAAGAATTAACAGAAGCTTTTAATGTTACCAAAGCAGAAGCAAAATCAGCATTTGGTGATGATACTCTTTATATGGAAAAATTATTATTACACCCTCGTCATATAGAATTTCAAGTTTTGGGTGACCAACATGGTAATGTTGTTGTATTTGGTGAAAGAGATTGTTCTTTACAACGCAAAAACCAAAAAGTAATGGAAGAATGCCCTGCTGTAGTATTAACACAAAAGCAACGCGACGACATGATAGAAGTTTGTAAAGCCGCTGCTAAAAAAATGAAATATGTAAACGCCGGTACCTTTGAATTCATGTATGAAGACGGAAAGTTTTATTTTCTAGAAGTTAATACAAGATTACAAGTTGAACATCCTATTACAGAAATGGTATATGGTATAGATCTCGTAAGAGAACAGATAAGAATTGCATCTGGTGAAAAACTTGGTTATACACAATCTAATGTTGTCCCACATGGACACGCAATAGAATGTCGTATAAATGCAGAAGATCCTGATACTTTTGTACCAAATCCAGGTAAAATAACATTATATGCTCCATCTGGTGGATTAGGTGTTCGTGTTGATTCTGCTGCATACACAGGATATACTATACCGGCCACATACGATTCTATGATTGCAAAATTGATTGTTCTGGCAGAATCCAGACCAGCATGTATAATGCGTATGCAAAGAGCTTTAGATGAATTTGTGATAGAAGGTATAAAAACAACAATACCTTTACAAAAAAAATTATTAAACAACAAAGACGTTAGACAAATGAACACAGATAACCACTGGTTGGAAAAATTTTTATCTGAAAACAATGGTCAATAATAGTTTGCAATCTGGTTTTTTGTTGTTATAATTTTTTTCGAATTTGAGTGGTTAGCTCAGTTGGCTAGAGCGTCACGTTGACATCGTGGAGGTCGTTGGTTCGAGCCCAATACCACTCACCAAAGTTAAAAAATGCGAATGTATAATTAATCTTAGAAAAAACATCGACGGGGAATTCTTTGAACGCCCGTTTTGGGCGTTTATTTATAAAAAAGGCAAGAAACAATGGCTCAAAAATATCTTATAACAGCAGCTTTACCATACGTTAATAACAAATTACACATAGGCCATTTAATAGGTTGTTTGTTGCCTTCTGATGTATACGCTAGATTTTGTCGAGCTATTGGACGTGATGTTTTATATATAGGTGGTTCAGATGAACATGGTACAACAAGCGAAATAGGTGCCCGTTCAGAAAATATGCCTATAGAAGAATATGTAGATAAATATCGTGCAAAACATATACAGTCTGTAAAAGATTTTAATTTGTCTTTTAATCGTTATGGAAGAACACACACAGAATTACACGAAAAATTAATACACGAATTATTTAATCGTCTTGAAGCAGAAAATATGATCGTAGAAAAAACTTCTGTACAACCATATTCTGTAAAAGACAATATGTTTTTAGCAGATAGATATGTAATCGGGACATGTCCAAAGTGCGGTTATGATCATGCATATGGAAACGAATGTGAAAAATGTGGCACAAGTTTAGACCCTGCCGATTTAATAAACCCTCATAGTGCAGAGAACCCAGATTCTCCTGTGGAAATGAGAGAAACAAAACATTTATATTTTAAATTAAGTGCCGTACAAAACAAAGTACGAGAATGGATTAACTCTAGACAAGGATGGCCAAAAACAGCTGTAGCTATAGCCAACAAATGGTTAGACGAGGGTCTACAAGACAATCCTATAACACGTGATTTAAAATGGGGAATTCCAGTAAATAAACCAGGATATGAAAACAAAGTGTTTTACGTATGGTTTGATGCGCCATGGGGATACGTTTCTATATCTCAAGCTGCAACAGATGATTGGGCATCTTGGTGGAAAAACCCAGATTGTCATTACACACAATTTATGGGAAAAGATAATGTATCATTCCATTCTGTCTTTTTCCCTGCACAAGAATTGGCAGTTAACGACGGATGGAAAACCGTTGATATGTTAAAAGCTGTCAATTTTATGAATTTCGAAGGTGCAAAAATATCTAAATCTACAGGAAACGGTATCTTTTTAGATCAAGCACTAGAAGATGCTCCTTCAGACGTATGGCGTTATGCTTTGATTTCATCAGCACCAGAGACAGATGATACAGATTTTACAATTGAAAGATTTGCAGATATTGTTAATAAAGACCTAAATGGAATGTTAGGTAATTTTGTATCTCGCGTATGTAAGTTATCTGATAAAAACTTCGGAAACAAGGTTCCACATTCTGGAAATATTGATACTGAATTAACAAATAAAATTAATGAAAAATTAAAAGAATTAACAAATGCGTTAGACGCATGCGAATTACGAGCATCTATATTTGCTCTTCGTTCTTTATGGTCTATCGGAAATGAATACATGACAGAAAAAGCTCCATGGACACTAGTTAAAGAAGACAAAACTTTAGAAGCGGAACATGTCTTAAATACATGTTTTCAATTAATAGATTTGTATTCTCGTATTTCTGCACCATTTATTCCTGATACAGCAGAAAAAATGAAAAACATATTCCAAACAAATAATGATTTGTCTTGGCCAACATCATTTGAAACACGAATAAAAGATGGTGAAGAATTTGTAATTCCAGAAAATCTATTTGAAAAAATAGACGAAACAAAAATACAACAATTAACAGAAAAATATTCTACTAAAAACAAAAACACACCTTGTTTAACAGTAGTAAAAATAACAGATATCAAAAAACACCCTAATCGTGATAATCTACACGTTTTAAAAGTAGATGACGGAACAAGCGTACATGATGTTGTTTGTGGTGCACAAAATATTTATGTTGGTATGATGGCTGTGTTTGCACCAATTGGAGCGATATTACCCAAAACAAACAAACCAATAAAACCACGAAATGTTGTTGGAGTAGAATCTGCCGGTATGCTTTGTAGCGGTGAAGAACTTGGTGTATCAACAGATGCAAATAATTTATACGAAATAAAAGATAACTATAAAATAGGACAAAAGTTTTAATGTCAAAACAAACGCTTCTTTCTATAAAAGATATTCGTATATACGATTTTAAAACCAGTAAATGTCTTGGACATTTTTCGTGTCCACAATGTATAAATAGAACCAAATGCAGACATCATTGTGAAAAGAAACGAACGTGTGCTATTTGTCATGATATATTATCATCTAACAACATTTATATATGTGGACACGTTGATGCTTTTGTAGACAATCAATTTTTTATACAAAAAAATTTTGGTTCAATAAAAACAATACTCTCGATATTCGATAAATATTCAAGAAACCAATGCCAAAAATAAAACTCGTTTTAACATCCTGCTGTGCTCCATGTTCATGTGGAGCGATTCAACAATTGGTAAACAATGAAATACCGGACATAGAAGACTTTATCGTTTTATTTTTTAACCCTAATATTTATCCAGACACAGAATATCAAAAACGTTTACAAGAACAGATAAAATACTGTGAAAAGCTTGGCGTTAAATATTTTATTGGTGAATACGATCATGAAGATTGGAAAAAAGAAATAAAAGGTCTAGAAACAGAACCAGAAAGAGGAAAACGTTGTAGTAAATGTTTTGCATATAGATTTTGCTACGCACAACAATTTGCTATAAAACACGGATATAATGCCATATCTACAGTATTTGGGGTTTCTAAGCACAAAGATCAGCACCAGGTTGATACAGCAGGAAACCAATCTTGTACAAAAGTTCCATATCTTCCAATCAAATGGAACGAACAATTAAGACAAGATATTAATCACAATACAGATTTTTATCGTCAAAATTATTGTGGTTGTGAATTTAGTATAAGAAAACAATGATATTTTCTATAAATAGAATATATTTGCGAAGCGTTTTTTTACTAGTATAATAAATTCATACACAACAAAGGACTTAATATGTCTTCTATATTTGTATTTCCTGGTCAAGGAGCACAAACAGTTGGAATGGGATATGAATTATATAAAACCAACCCTGTTGCTAAACGTGTATTTGATGAAGTAGATGATGCTTTAAACCAGAAATTATCAGAATTAATTTTTAATGGTCCAATGGAAGAATTAACATTAACAGCAAATGTTCAACCAGCTATTATGGCAACATCTATAGCTATGTTACGAGCATCTGAATTACCTCTTCCAGAATATGTAGCAGGACATTCTCTTGGAGAATACACAGCTCTATGTGCAGCCGATGCTATATCTTTATCAGATGCGGCAAAACTTTTAAGAGCTCGTGGAGAAGCAATGCAAAACGCCGCTCCAGCAGGTTCTGGAATCACGGCTGTTGTTTTAGGTTTAGATATAGAAACAGTAAAAGATATTTGTGCTAAATATGATGCTGATGTCGCAAACGATAATTGTCCCGGCCAGGTTGTTATATCTGGTATGAAAGAAACTATTGAACCAGTAATGGAAAAATTAAAAGAGGCTGGAGCTAGAAGAGTTATGCCTCTTGCCTTGTCGGCACCAGTACATTGTAGAGTACAAATTCATAGTGCAGAAAAAATGCAAGAAGTACTATCTACAGTAAAAATACAAACACCTAAAGCAACTTTTATATCAAATAAAACAGCACAATCTATGACAGACACAAACGAAATCAAAGACGCTTTAATATATCAGATGACCCATGGTGTTCGTTGGAGAGAATCTGTTTTAAACATGGTTTCTTTAGGAATAGATGACATGACAGAAATAGGTCCAGGTAATGTTTTAACTGGGTTAGCTAGTCGTATAACAGATAAAATTAACGCACATAAATTGGAGATATAACTATGTTTGACTTAAAAGAAAAAGTTGTTCTTATTACTGGTGCAACGGGTGGTATTGGTGGTGCAATTGCAAAAAAAATGAAAGAGGCAGGAGCAACAGTTGTTGTATCTGGTCGTAATGTTGCAAAAATGGAATCAGAATTTGGCGATGAATTTATAAAAATTCCATGTGATTTATCTTCAGAAACTGGCGCAAATGATTTAATAACAAAAACAATAGAAAAAGCAGGTAAATTAGACATATTAATTAATAATGCTGGTATAACTATGGACACATTATTAATGCGTATGTCTGACGAACAATTTGATAATGTATTAAACACAAACTTACGTGCATCTTTTAAAACATGCCGTGCTGCGGTTTTACCAATGATGAAAAATCGTTTTGGCCGTATTATAAACATGGCATCAATCATTGGTGCTATTGGTGGAGCAGGCCAAGCAAACTATGCTGCTTCTAAAGGTGGTTTAATCGCATTAACCAAATCCATAGCCGCTGAAGTTGCTTCTCGTGGAATTACAGCTAACGCTATAGCCCCAGGTTTTATACAAACACCTATGACAGATGTTTTACCAGAAGACTTAAAAAAGAAATATCTAGAACAAATACCGGCTGGTCGTTTTGGAACTCCTGATGATATTGCTAATGTATGTGTATTCTTGGCATCAGATGAAGCTTCTTATATTAACGGACAAGTTATCCATGTTAATGGTGCAATGGGACGTTTTTAATGCAAGAGTTTGACGTTATTGTTATTGGTGGTGGACACGCTGGTACAGAAGCAGCCGCTGCATCTGCTAGACGTGGTGCAAAAACACTATTATTAACAATGCGTGAATCTGATATAGGCGCCATGTCCTGTAACCCAAGCATAGGAGGTCCTGGAAAATCTCAAATGGTTGCAGAAATGTGTGCGATGGGCGGGGTTATGCCAAAAGCATCAGACAGATCTGGTATTCATTGGAGAACCCTTAATGCATCACATGGGGCTGCAACTCAAGCTTTAAGAGCCCAAATAGATAGAAATTTATATCATAATGCTGTTATGGATATTTTGAATAATACAGAAAACTTAACTGTATTATTTGAACCTGTTGAAGAATTAGATTTAAAAAACAGAATTATAAATAATAAATATTCTTCAAAATCTATTGTGTTAACAACAGGTACTTTTTTAGGCGGATTAGTAACACGCGGAAGTGAAAAAATTCCATCTGGCCGTTTAATGGATAATGGTGAATATCAAAATAACGACAATAAAATTTCTAATATATTAAAAGAAGCGGGGTTTGAATTATTAAGATTAAAAACAGGGACCCCTTCAAGAATATATCGTGATTCTATAGACTTTTCTGTATGCGAAACACAACCAGGAGACAATCCTCATGATTGGTTTGCAGATGGCGATTTAACAAATACATATTCTGAAAACTGTTTTATTACACATACAACAGAAACTACACACGATATTATTAGAGAAAATATAAAAAACGCACCTATGTACAATGGTGATATTCGTGGGTTGGGTCCTCGTTATTGTCCTTCTTTAGAAGATAAAGTTATGCGTTTTCCAGAACATAAAACACATCATGTATTTTTGGAACCAGAAGGATTAAATAGTGAATTAATCTATCCAAACGGTATATCAACAAGTTTCGGATCAGATATCCAAGATATATGGATAAGAACAATACCAGGATTAGAAAACGCTCGTATAGCAAGATACGGTTATGCAATAGAATATGATGCTATTGATGCAAGAACATTAAAAACAACTTTAGAATCTAAAGATATTAATGGCTTATTTTTTGCAGGACAAATTAATGGTACTAGTGGATACGAAGAAGCTGCTGCACAAGGTTTAGTAGCAGGCGCAAATGCTGCTGCATATGCATTAAAAGAAGATATTTTGGTACTAGACAGAACAAACTCTATGATTGGTGTATTAATTGATGATATAACAACATTAGGTGTAGACGAACCATATCGTATGTTTACATCACGTGCCGAATACAGACTAAATATACGTGCAGATAATGCGATTATACGCCTTGGTAATATAGCAGAAAGGTTAAAATTAATAACACCAGAATGGCATAAAAAAATAAAAGATTTAAAAGAAACTATAGCTGTAGAAAACGATAAATTTTATGCTGGATACATTGCTCGTAATGAAAGAGAGATCGCAACATATAAACGTGATTTGGAGTTAAAAATACCAGCAAATATGAATTATAAATCTTTATCTGGTTTAACAAACGAGCTAATAGAAAAACTAACAAAACCCCGTCCTGAAAACATTGCTGCTTTATCAAGAATACCAGGTATAACACCAGCTGGTATAATGGTTGTTTTACATAAAATAAAAAGTTCTAACTAGAAAATTTCGTCTTTTTTTATAAATATCAAAATAATAAAATATGGAAAACATAAAAAATATATATTATATTCTTTCAGGAACGCCGGAATAGCTCAGTTGGTAGAGCAGTGCATTCGTAATGCAAAGGTCGCAGGTCCGACTCCTGTTTCCGGCACCACAATAAAAAATACCGGTATTTACCGGCTTTTTCATTACTTTTTTATCAATATATTATCTTTGGTGTTCTGCAGATAATCTATTTAATTTTTCTTGTTTTTCCTGAAGAGCAGCTGCTTCGTTTAAGACTGTACCACATATAGGACAAGTATTAAATCCATGTTTTATTGATCTATAACAACATTCTTGCCATGTACACATGGATATACCTCCTATTTTATATTTTGTTTAACTGCTTTTATACGCTGTTCACAAATTTTAGCTAGCTTTTCAGCATATTCGTTTTCAAATAATTTTAATCCTTTGCCAGAAACTATTACTTTTAACACCTTATTGTTTTTGTCTTTAGAAACAATTATTCCCATATCGTTTTTCTTTGTACGATACATCTGACAAGTTGCATCAGCAACAACAGATAAAGTATCTTCCTTTATCCTGTTAGATAAAATTTCAAAATCTTTTTCTGACACTATTGACATATATAACCTTTTTTGCCTGCTGATTATGACAGAATGTTTTGTTTTGTCAACAAATTTATAAAAAAGAATTGAATCAGCTTGATATTTCGTGTTTTTCATTGTATAAATATATCCATGAACAAAAAGATAATAATTATTAGATAAAACAGCTCTGCGCTTTAGCGGTGGCTGGGGCGCGTGAGCGCCGTTTTTTATATAAAAGGTTTAAAATTATGACATACCCAAAAACAGATCCAAAAGCTAATTTCTCTGAAATAGAGCATAAAATCATAGATTTTTGGCGCGAAGATGACACTTTTCATAAAAGTTTGAATAAGACTAAATTAGGACACCCTTTTAATTTTTATGACGGACCTCCTTTTGCTAACGGTTTACCTCATTGGGGACATTTAGGAGTATCTGCTATTAAAGATATGATTGGTCGTTTTCATACTATGCGCGGAGAATATGTTGTACGTGAATTAGGATGGGATTGTCATGGATTGCCAGCTGAAGCATCTGTAGAAAAAAAACAAAACAGAACAGCAAAAAATATAGTTGCAGAAGACGGTATAGATGCTTTCTGTGAAATGTGTCGTACAGATGTTACTACTTATACAAAAGAATGGTTACATTTTATAGAAAGGGTTGGTCGTTGGGTTGATGGTGGTGATAAATTTGGTTACCGCACAATGGATACTAACTATATGGAATCTGTTATATGGGCTTTAAAACAACTGTATGACAAAGGTTTGCTTTATAAAGATTTTAAAGTAAACCCTTTTGATTGGAAATTAGGTACAGTACTTTCTAATTCAGAAGCTTCTTCTGAATATCAAGATGTTGTCGATGATACAGTAACAGTATGGTTTGAATTAGACAATGGTGATAAAGCTATCGCATGGACAACAACACCATGGACATTACCAGCAAACTCTGCTTTGGCTGTTAACCCAAACATGACTTATGTTCGTGTAAAACACGAAGATGGTAGTGTATACGTGTTAGCAGAGTCTCGTTTGAAAGCGTATGATAAAGTATTTACTAATTCAGAAATATTAAATACTGTTTCTGGTAAAGATTTGGTTGGTATACATTACAAACCTATATTTAATTATTATGCTGGACAAGATCCTTTATTACACCAAATTATATCTGCAGCTTATGTATCTGATGGAGACGGAACAGGCATAGTTCATATAGCCCCAGCATTTGGTGAAGACGATTATTTAGCGGCAAAAAATTTAGATCCTAAATTTCCTGTTATTTTAAATGTTGATGATTATGGTAATTTTGATAAATCTGTTTTAGATTGGGCCGAACAAAACATATTTGAAGCAAACCCAAAAATTATAGATTGGTTAAAAACAAATGGTCGTTTAGTAAAAAAAGACCAACACAAACACAGCTATCCTTATGGACCACGCAGTAAAGAAAAATTAATCTATAGAGCAACAGATGCATGGTATATAGATGTTCCTAAAATACGTGATCGTTTAGTTGAAATAACAAAGAACGAAACAACATGGACATCTGCAGGAAATCGTTTTATGGCATGGATAGAAAACGTTCGTCCATGGGGTATTTCTCGTAATAGATTCTGGGGAGTACCATTACCAATTTGGGAAAAAGATGGTGAGTATAAAATCTTTGGATCTATAAAAGAAATTGAAGATTTCTTTGGTGTAGAAATAAAAGATTTACATCGTCCAACATTAGACGCTTTACAAAAAGACGGTTGGAAACGTATAACAGACGTATTAGATTGTTGGTTTGAATCCGGGTCTATGCCTTTTGCTTCATTACATTATCCTTTTGAAAACAAAGAAAAATTCGAAGCTAATTTTCCGGCAAACTACATAATCGAAGGACAAGACCAAACACGTGGTTGGTTTTATTCTTTAATGGTTATGGCTGTTGCTTTATTTGATAAACCAGCATTCAAGGTTGTATCTGCAAACGGTATGATTATGGACGAACAAAAACGTAAGTTTTCTAAATCATTACACAACTTTGTAGATCCTTCTGAACAATTGGAACAATATGGTGCAGACGCTGTTCGTTTATTTATACAAGGCAGTAACTTTATGAAAGCAGAACCTGTATTAGTTGATAAAGAAGGTAAAGTATTTAACGATACAATAAAAACAATACTTACACCTTTATGGAACGCTTATCACTTCTTCACATTGTATGCTAATGCAGGGCATATAACTGTAGACAAAGAATATTCAGAATCAGATAATTTATTAGATAAATATATATTGTCTGAATTAAACGAATTGATTTCTACAACAACAAAATCACTGGAAGAATACAAACCAGATATAGCTATAAAAGAATTTATTAGATTCTTAGATATTTTGAACAACTGGTACATACGTCGTAATCGTGATAGATTTTGGAACGAAGACAAAACGGCTTTTGAAACACTTTATAATGTATTAGTTACATTATGTAAATGTTTAGCTCCTTTCGCTCCATTTATATCAGAATATATATATAAGAATCTAACTGGTAAAGAATCTGTTCATTTAGAATCTTGGCCAGAAGCAAAGAACACAAACAAAAACATCGTTGAAGACATGCGTAAAGTTCAAATGATTGTATCTGTCGGAAAGCAATTACGCGAACAATATAAATTACGTAACCGTCTACCTTTAAAAGATGTAACTATTGCTGGCGTAAACATGTCTGAATATACAGACATTATTCGTGATGAACTAAACGTAAAAGATGTAAAGTTTATCGCAGATATACATAGTGTAGCGGATTCTTTTATTTATCTAATCACACCAAAAATAGGCGCTCGTTTAGGCGGAGCTTTAAAAGATATAATACCTGCTGTAAAACAAGGAAAATATTCTTTAAAAGAAGATAAATTGATGGTTGGTGATTTTGTTTTAAATTCTGATGAATTTGAAAATCGATTAACCGTAAAAGAAAACGTTAATGGAGCCAGTTTGCCTGACAACACCGCTGTAGTTATATTGAACACAGAAGTAAGTTCTGATTTGATAGCAGAAGGTTTGGTAAATGACGCTTTGCGTTTTATACAAGATTCTCGTAAAGCTGCTAATTTTGATGTATCAGACAGAATAAAAATGGTATATAATACAGATGATGTTTTATCTGATGCTATTAATGTACACAAAGAGCGTATTATGCACGATGCTTTAATAGTAGACATGCAAGCAGGCAAAGCAGATATGTTTTCTATTGATATAGAAGGGCATAAACTAGCTATAAACATTAGTAAAATATAATTATTATGGAGAGAGAAAAATGGATACAAAAAAGAAAACTTTATTATTTTTAATCATTTTCTTAGTATGGACTGTTTTGTTTGTCTTAATATCAAAAACTTTATTACCACAAAATAACACTAATATTCAGAACACAAACAAACGTGCTTTTTGTTTGCCATACGAACGTAATATTACATCCAATACAAAAGACGGTATTGTTGTTGAAGACGTATCTATTTATAATTTATTATGTTGGTGCAAGGTAAAAAATTCTATGAATCTTGTTGATGGTTTTGATTTTAAGTCAAACACCCCACACAACGAAACATGTAATAAACAATGTGAAAAATTATGTTTTGGTGAAAACGATTCTACAGTTGGAAAATGTATAAAAATATCTGAGGCAAATATCGTCTCCGGTATTAATTATGAAGCACAACCTTTTAAATACATTCTTGGATGCAAATGTAATGATTTTACATTAGACGGCTTTAGATATACCTCAAACACTGTTACTGATTCGTCTTGTGATACAAAATGTAACAACATGTGTAAATCATTATTAAATGACTAAACAAAACATAACTCTTACACCTGATATTTATTTTAAAAATGTTTCTAAAACGTTAAATATGAATATTAGGTCTGAGTTATACAGTACTAATGAGTTCGCCTTTGCTGTTGCTGTTATTTTGTCGGCTCAAGCTACAGACAAAAAAGTAAACGAAGTTACACCTGACTTATTTAAAATAGCATCTACTCCTGACACCATGTTAAAACTGGGAGAAGAAGGTTTAAAAAAACACATACACGTGATATCTTTCTTTAACAACAAAGCTAAAAACATAATTTTATTATCACAACAACTAAAAGACAAAAATAGTAACAACAATAATTATAAATTCCCTAAAAAATACCATTCTAGACAAGAGTTAATGAAATTACCTGGTATAGGCCAAAAAACCGCTAATGTTATTATGAATGTATTATGGGGAGCACCAAATATTGGTGTAGACACCCATGTATTTAGATTATCACACAGATTCGGATGGGTAAAAAAATCGGATAACACACCAGAAAAGGTTGAAGAAAAATTATTAAAAATAATACCATCTGTTTACCACGAAATAGTAAACCATGTTATGGTCTTACATGGCAGATACACATGTAAAGCCATTCGTCCACAATGTGACAAATGCCCTGTAAGCAAATGGTGTAATTCAAAAGACAAAAACATATAAAAACACCGGCAAATGCCGGTATTTTTTTATTTGTCTCTTATTTTAGCATTACATTTCTTTTCAACATTATTTATCACTATATTTTGAATACACAACAATTGTTCATCTGTCATATTCTTTTCAGGATAAATCTTTATAGTAAATGCTATAGATTTTTTACCATCACCCATGTCGAAAGAATCAAAAACTGTAACTTCTGATATGTTTTTATCTGAAGAAACAGCTGTAGATATAACTTTTTCTGCAGGGAAAGTATTATCAACAATAAATGCAAAATCACGCGTAATTGGCATGAAGTCAGTAACAGGTATTTTTTTGTTTTTAGCATTTATCGGTAAATTATTAATATCTTCAACTATAGCTATCATAACAGGTGTTTTTATATGCATCTGTTTTGCTACAGAAGGATGTAATTGACCAAATTCTGCCAAAACTTTTGTGCCCTGAACTATTGCCCCGTATTTATATGGGTGTGCCCACAAAGGAGCATTATCTGTACGTATTGTAAATTTTTGGGCTCCAAGCATAGAAATAATATCTGCTTTTACATCAAAAACATCTACACTACGGAATCTGTTCATCCAATGTTTTTGCGACGTCATTCCTGTACGAACAATACACAAAGAAGTATGTTGTTCTTCTGGTTTATCTCCATCAAAAACCGTTCCTACTTCAAATAAATTTCAATCTGAAAAACCACGTTTTTCGTTATTAGAAACTGCTATTAATAAATTTTCTAACAATGTATTGCGTGCAGTATCCAAATCTATCGTTATAGGATTTGCTATTTTTATAATAGGTTTATCAGATAACATTGTTTCTATTTTTGAATTACCAAAACCAAAAGATGCACTTTCATTCAAACCACGATTAGCTAATTTTTCTTTTAATGGCAAATTCATATCATTATGTGAAACATTTATTGTATTTTCAGGATAAGAGGAAAAACCTATTTTTTCATATCCATATATACGTATTAATTCAGAAACAATATTTTCTGCAATTTGTATATCCACCCTAGATGGATTTGGTGTTATCATCCAAGTTCCATCTTTTTCTTTTTGAACATTAAATTGCAATTTGTTTAATATATCCAACTGAACCTGTTCTTCCATTTGCAAACCTGTCTTTTTTGCAAACAGTTCTGGTTTGTAAGAAACTTTATTTGGCGAATAATTATCTCTTCCACAACAAGCTACATTAACAACCGCACCACCACAAACACTTGTAATTATTTTTACAGCGTTTGCTAAAGCCTCTCCAGAAATAGAAGGGTTTATTCCACGTTCATATCTATAAGAAGAATCAGTAGATACACCTATACGTTTTGATGTTTTACGTACTGTAACTGGATCAAAATAAGCAGACTCTAAAATAATATTTTTAGTATCCATAGTAGTAGATGCTCTTTGCCCACCAATAACACCTGCTAAAGCTAAAATACCTTCGTCATCTGTTATAACTAAATCTTTATTTGTTAATGTGTGTTCGCTACCAAACAAATCTTTAAAAGATTCTCCTTCTTTTGCTAAACGAACTGTAATATCACCAATAACCTTATCTGCATCAAAACAATGCATAGGTTGTGCCATGTCGTAACAAATATAATTAGTTGCATCAACTGCTGCATTTTTTGGATTAATACCAGCCCCTATTAAACAAGATGCTATTTTTTTATCTGACGTTGTGTTTTTTATACCATGGATTTCACAAAAACGATAAGTAGGGCATTCTGCTTCTGCTAAAACATGTACCGATCTAGAACCATTTAACAAATCCAAATCAGACAAATGTTCTGCCTTATAAATTCCTGCAGATGCAGCAGATAAATCTAATGCTATACCACGTACAGATAAATAATCTGGTCTATTCGGAGTAATTGAAGTATCAAAAACAGCACTTCCTGTTTCCGACAAAGCAGATATTGGTTGTCCTATAACTTCTTTGGTTTCATCAAGTTCTATTATTCCTGTATGATCTTCACTTAAACCAAGTTCTTTTGCGCTACACATCATACCATTAGATTCAACACCACGAAGTTTTCCTGGTTGTATTTCAATATCTCCTATTTTACATCCTGGTATTGCTAGAGCAGACACCAATCCAACACGAGCATTTGGAGCGCCGCAAACAACCTGGCGTAAAGTACCAGATCCGTCGTCTACTTTTAAAACATGTAAATGATCAGAGTTTTCATGTGGAACACATTCAACTATTTTTGCCGCTATAGGTAAAATAGGTATATATAAATCTTCTACCTCTAAACCAATAGATGTTAATTTATCAGCAATTTGATCTGGGGATAAATTTGTATCTAAATACTGTTTCAACCAATTATATGTCCATTTCATTTTGTATCCCCTTCATTAAAAGCCATTGTTTTTTAACCAACGTACATCACCATCATAAAAAGGACGCAAATCAGTTAAACCATATTTAAGCATTGCTAATCTATCCCATCCAAAACCAAAAGCAAAGCCCTGATATTTTTCAGGATCAATTTTACAATTACGCAAAACATTTGGATGAACCATACCCGCACCACCCATTTCTAACCATTTGCCACCTTCCCATTTCATATCAAATTCTACAGAAGGTTCTGTAAATGGAAAATATGATGGTCTAATACGTATTTCTATTTCTTTTTCGAAAAACTTTGATAACAATGCACGCAAAGTACCTATTAAATCAGACATTGTTACATTTTTATCAACATATAAACCTTCTATCTGATGAAACATCGGGGAATGTGTTGCATCCATTTCTTTGCGGTATGTTGATCCTATACCAAACATTTTAATAGGGGCACCAAGTTTTTCCATAGCACGAATCTGTATGGAACTAGTTTGTGTACGCATAACATTTCCATTTTCAAAGAAAAAACTGTCTTGCATATCTCTAGCAGGATGATATTCGGGTGTATTTAAAGCTGTAAAATTATGCCAATCATCCTCTACTTCTGGACCAGTCCATAAGGTATAACCGAAAGATTCTAAAATAGCAGCGATCTCTTTTAAAGCCCACGTCAAAGGATGTAATGTTCCTTTGTTCTCTGGCTCAACATCTAAAGTTACGTCAACAGCTTCTGTTGCCAATTTAGCATTTAAAGCAGCGTTTTCTAATTCTGTTTGTTTTTGTTTAAACAATTGACGTAATTCTGTGTTTTCGTTATTTAAAACTGCTCTTTCTTCATTTGATAAAGTAGCCATCGTTTTTAATTTAGCTGTCATCGTCCCATTTTTACCAAATGTAGCTGTATATAGTTCCTGCAATTTTTCTAAAGAATCAACTTTTTGTATATCGTCTTTCATTTTTTCCCCGTATATTAAAATAAGACCGTATCTCTACGGCCTTATTATGACAAAACAAAACCTTGCCGCCAAGTGTTATTTAGCAGATGGAGCAATAAATCGTTTTGCAGTTTCAATTAATGTATTGAAGCTTTTATCTGCATCGTATGCCATTTGAGCCAAAACTTTACGGTCCAAAACAACACCTGCTTTCTTCAATCCATTCATGAACTGGCTGTAAGTCAAACCATTTGCACGAACAGCTGCATTTATACGAACGATCCACAAAGAACGAAAATCACGTTTTTTTGCACGGCGATCGCGGTATGCATATTGTCCTGCTTTTTCTGTTTTTTCTCTTGCAGCACGATAAGTAGAATGATGACGAGCTAAATAACCTTTAGCACGATCAAGTATCTTTTTATGTTTCTGTTTTACGGTTGTTCCGCGTTTTACTCTTGCCATAATTACGCCCCCTTATTATTTCAATCCATATGGAGCCAAGATTTTTGCCTGACCCATCATGTTTTCATTCAAATATTGTGGTTTAGATCCAGCGTTATTAGCACGTTTGGATTTATGCAACAAACATTTGTGGTGAGCATTTCTAGCAACGCGAATTTTACCGGTTGCAGTCATAGACGCACGTTTTTTTAAGTACGATTTTGTTTTCATTTTTGGCATTTTTTATCCTTTTTGTATTTCCTCGTGGCAATGCCTTGCCATGTCGGTTGGGTCTAATTGTGGCAGAATAAAAAGAAAAATCAAGTTTTTATTGAATATTCGTTAAATTTCGCTACAGTACATTCGATGATAAAAAACAAACAATCTTTCAGGCTTAACAAAATTATAAAAGCAGCTCTTTCTGCAGCTGTTTTACCTGTTTTTTTTATATATATACTCATGGATAAACCAGATTATTCTATTATGAATTCTGTAGCTCATGTTGTTTTACCTGTAGCTCATTGGACTGGTTCTGTAATTTCTTGGCCTATAAGAGCTATTGGTAAAGGTATATCAAACATAAAAGAATTATCTTCAATACGTTCTGAAAACGAGGAATTAAGAGCAAAACTAGATGAAGCTTTAGCTCAAAAGTACTCTTGTGATATAGCAATCAAAGAAAACAAAAAGTTGGAAAAAGAATTAGATGTAGTAAAAACATCTCCTTATAAAACAATTGTCGCAGATATTTTTTCTATAACCAATCCTTTTTATCACAATATATTCTCTATAAACAAAGGATCTAAAGAAGGTGTAGAGAAGGGTATGGCCGTTGTTTCTTTTGATAATAGATTAATAGGTATAATAATGGATGTTGGAGATCGTTTTTCAAGAGTTAGATCTTTAACAGATACAGATTCTAATATCGCAGTAAGAATATCTGGGTCTGATGTTTATGGTTTTTTACAAGGTAATGGCAAAAACAATTCGTCATTAGTTTTTTTAAGCGACCCAAAATTTAAAACAAGTAAAGACCTACAATTAATAACTAGTAATATTAGTGGTGTTTTACCTAGCGGTATTTATGTTGGAAACACTATAAACGAAACGAATGTTAAAGTATTAAAACCACAAGAAGTATCCAGGGTTTTGATTTTAAAATTTAATAACCAAGGCTCTTATAAATAATGTTACAAATATGTAATACTTTAAAAACGTTAGCGCCATTTTTGATCACATTGTTATTATGGCGCTTATCAACTCCTTTTTGGAATCCTGCTGGAATTTTAGCTTTAGCTCCAATTTTTTATTACACATTTGTAAAACCAATTTATTGGTTTAGTGTTTTTGGTGTAATTATTTGTTTTTTAATAGATTATTTGTCTGGAATACCATTGTTTTGGACTTCTTTGTTTTGTCTTACTTATGCTTTAAACGGCTTTCAAACTATTATCAATATTAATCACGCAGAAAAAAACGCCTTGTTTATTTTCATGACGTTTATAGGAATAGGTATTTTCTTATTAACGTTGTTTCATATAAACGGAATATTGTTATTAAATAATATTTGGTTATTTTTATTATTGTCTATAACATATATATTAGTATCAATATTTTCTAACAGAGTAAGAATATGATAGATACAGAGGTTGCTCAAACTTTTGATAGACGTAGTGCTTTATTTTTAGCAGGTGGAGCTGTTTTAACTTCTGTATTGGTTTTAAGAATGTTACAAATGCAAGTTTTTGATTTCAAAGACTACACCAAAAAAAGCGAAAGCAATTCTTTTAGAATTCAAATAAATATGCCTCAACGAGGTAATATTATATCCGGATCGGGAAATATTATTTCTAGAGACACTCAGACTTACAGAATATATATTATTCCTGAAGAATCTGATAATTTAGACAATCTAGTACAAACTGTTGCCAATCATTTAAAATTAAAAAAGAAATCTATTGATAGAATTTGGCGAACTATAAAAAAACAAAGATCTTTTCAACCTGTATTAATTGGTGAAAATCATAATTGGAATAAATTAGCTCAACTGTCTGCAAAAAACATTCCTGGTTTACACATTTATAATGGCTTTTCTAGAGTATACGAAATGGGGCCTGCTGGAGCACAAATTTTTGGATATGTTGGAGAACCCAAAAAACCAGTTCCTAACGCTCCATTCTTTACAACAGGAATATCCGGACTAGAAAAACAATTTAATGATATTTTGTCTGGAACCCCAGGACAAACAGTTATGTTAACTAATGCTTTGGGTAGAATAACCGGCGAAGACAAGTCTCAACACATACCTTCTCAAATAGGATCTGATTTAAAAATAACCATAAAAGAAAACGTTCAAAAAATTTTATATGATTCATTAGTGATAAATAAAGCAGGGTGTGGTGTAGCTTTAGATATAGTTTCAGGTTCTATGTTAGCCATGGCATCTACACCTAGTTTTGATCCAAATATTTTTGAAAAAGATGACGGGGAAGAATATATAGCTTCTTTATTATCAGATATTGCTAAACCATTTATGAATAAAACCATAGAAGGTTTATATCCACCAGGATCAACATTTAAAATAATTGTTGCTTTAGCTGCCCTCGAAGCTGGCGCTATTACACCAACAGAAAAAATCTTTTGTCCTGGATATTGGGAATATGGAAATCACAAATATCATTGTTGGGAGCCAAAAGGTCATGGATGGGAAGACCTTACTGGGGCATTAAAACATTCTTGTGACGTTTATTTTTATCAAGTTGCTCTTAGAATCGGTATAGACGCCATAAAAGAAATGGCTTTGAAATTAGGGTTAAACCAAAAATATTTAGATGGAATATTTACAAACGAAATGGCTGGTATACTTCCTGATAGACATTGGAAAGAAAAAAACATCGGATATAATTGGGTACACGGAGATACAATTATTTCAGGAATAGGCCAAGGATACACACTAACAAACTGTCTTCAACTAGCAACTATGATGGCACGTGTTGCATCTAATAAAAAAGTTACACCTCATTTGATTTTTTCTGAGAAAAACCAAAAATTTAAGACACTTGGTATACAACAAAAAAATATTAAACATGTATTAAATGGTCTAGAACAGGTTACCAAAAAAGGTGGGACAGCTGCCGGAAGTGCGATAAATGTTAACGGTAAAAGAATGGGTGGTAAAACAGGAACTTCTCAGGTTCGTAGTATTTCTAAATCAGAACGTCAAACCGGTGTGCTAACAAACGATCAGCTAAAATGGAATTTAAGAAATCACGGATTGTTTGTTGGATATGCGCCTACAAACAACCCGAAATACGCAGTTTGTGTTATTACAGAACACTCTGGTGGAAGCGGTCCAGCGGCTAGAACAGCAGCTAATATGTTAAAGGAATTATTAACAAATGGCTAATATGACTCGTGTTTCTAATGCAAATATGATGAGTTTTTCTGAAAAACTTGAACGTTTTTCTTGGCCTATTTTTATATCTATATGTGCTGTATTAGGAATATCTGTTTTGGTTTTGTTTTCTGCTGGTGGTGGTAATTGGCAACCTTATGCCTTATCTCAATTATTAAAAATCTTTTTGGGGCTTGGTGTTTTCTTTTTTGCAGCGTTTTCTAATATAAAAACCTGGATTAAATCAGCATATGTTATTTATGCTATTGCTTTATTGTTTATAATTTTAGTTACTTTTGTCGGCTTTACAGGAATGGGGGCTCAACGATGGTTATCGTTAGGATTTATTAATATTCAACCATCAGAATTTATAAAAATTGCTTTAGTGTTAGCATTAGCACGTTATTTTGCATGGATGAACTCTGTAGAATTAACCCAATTTAAAAATTATATCATTCCATTAATTATGTTATTTGTTCCTTTTGGGTTAATTGTTGCTCAACCAGATTTAGGAACAGCTATTTCTCTAGCATTAATTAGTCTTGGTATTTTCTATATAGTCGGAGCAAATAAAAAATGGTTTATTATAGCCGCTATCTTAGCTTTGGTCTCCGCGCCAGTTGTTTGGTTTGGTGGAATGCATGATTATCAAAGAGAAAGAATTATTACTTTTATAAACCCCGAAAATGATGTACAAGGAGCAGGCTACCAAATAACACAAGCAAAAATAGCTTTTGGTAGTGGTGGCTTTTTAGGAAAGGGATATTTATCCGGTACACAATCTCAACAATCTTTTTTACCAGAAAAACAAACTGATTTTATTTTTACAATGTTTGGTGAAGAATTTGGTTTTCTTGGTGCATTCTTCTTATTATTAATATATACATTTATTATTATTATACTTTTTTGGACAGCAAAAACATGCCGAAATAGATTTGGGCAATTGGTATGTTTTGGTTTTATGTTGAACTTTTTCATTTATTACTTTATAAATATATCCATGGTTTTAGGCTTGTTACCAACCGTAGGTGTGCCTTTACCATTGATGTCTTTTGGCGGAAGTAGTTTGATATCTTTAATGTTTGGGTTTGGTTTATGTCAAAATGCTCGCATCCACAAAGACCAACAATTATCGTCTAAAGGGTTTTAAAAATGAATTTACTAATCGTTGAGTCTCCTTCTAAAGCAAAAACTATTGAAAAATATCTTGGAAAAGAATGGAGGGTTATTGCTTCAATAGGACACGTACGTGATTTAGTTCCAGAAACAGGAAGTGTAGATACCTCAAACGACTTTGAAATGCGTTGGCAAATTATGCCCGGTAAAGAAAAACAACTAAAACTTATTATAGACGAATTAAAAAAAGCAGATGCTATATATTTAGCTTCGGATCCTGATCGTGAAGGAGAAGCCATAGCTTGGCATATTAATAATATACTAACTGAGCGTAATGTCTTGGGTAAAAAACCTGTTTATCGTGTAGCTTTTCATGAAATCACCAAAAATGCTGTTATGGAAGCAATAAAGCATCCGCGAGAAATAGATACCGATTTGGTGGATGCATATATTGTTAGAAGAGCATTAGATTATTTAATAGGTTTTAGTGTATCACCTTTATTATGGAAACGTAATTTAGGAAAATCTGCAGGTAGGGTTCAATCCGTTGCTGTAAAAATAGTTGTGGATAGAGAAAAAGAAATAGAAGCTTTTAAACCTGTTGAATATTGGTCTATAGACGCAGAATGTGATTATAATAAAGTTAAATTTAAAGCAAACCTTTCTAAGGTTAACGGTAAAAAAATAGAAAAGTTAACTATAGAAAACAAATCTATGGTTGATGATATTTTAAAAGAAGTTTCAACACCTACTACTGGTATTGTTTCTCAAATAGACAAGAAAAAAACACAAAGACATGCGGCTGCTCCATTTACAACATCAACTCTTCAACAAGAGGCTGCACGTAAATTATATTTTTCATCAAAAAGAACTATGGCAACAGCTCAAAAATTATATGAAAAAGGTTTTATTACATATATGAGAACAGATGCCACAAACTTATCAGAAGAGGCCATCAAAGAAATTCGTGAATATATATCTCAAGAATATGGTAAAAATTTCATTCCTTCAAAACCAAATGTTTATATAACTAAATCTAAAAACGCCCAAGAAGCACATGAAGCTATAAGACCAACACATTTTCTGGAAAACAAACCGGATTTATCAGATGATGAAGCAAAACTATATGATTTAATATGGAAGAGAACAATAGCTTGTCAAATGTGTAACGCAGAATTTGATTCTGTTGCTGTAGATATTGATGTTAAAAAACTAACATTTCATTGTGTTGGAACGACAAGAATATTTGATGGTTTTATGAAAGTATACATAGAAGATATAGATGATGAAAATGAAGATGGAGAAATAAAACTTCCAGAATTAAACATTAAAGATTCTATAAATATAAAATCATTAATATCTGAACAACATTTTACCCAACCTCCAGCAAGATATACAGAGGCCTCTTTAGTAAAAAAATTGGAAGAATTAGGTATAGGTCGTCCTTCAACTTACGCAACTATTATGTCTACTATAGTAGATAGAAAATATGTAGAACAAGATAAACAACACCGTTTTCACCCTACAACTGGTGGGTGGATAATAACTGCATATCTATCTAAATATTTTTCTGATTTTGTGGATGTTAATTTTACAGCAAAAACAGAAGACACCCTAGATGATGTATCAAATGGTAAAAAAGATAAATTATCCGCATTACAAAACTTTTGGAAACCTACAGAAAAAATGATTGATTCTGCAAAAGGTGTAAAAACAACAGAAATAATTGATTGGATTAATAAATTTATGAATGATCATATTTTTATAAAAACACCTAATATTTGTCCAAAATGTGGCGAAAAACTAGGAATAAAACTATCAAAATATGGTGCATTTATAGGTTGTTCTGATTATCCAAAATGTAATTTTACTGTAAAAATAGACGAATTTATAAATAACACTAATAATTTATCAGAAGATAAAACACCTGTACAATTGAATGAAAAAATTACATTTTATCCTACAGGAAAATTTGGTCCTTATATTTCTGATGGTGAAAATAATATATCCGCTAAAGGATATACACCTGAAACTATTACACTAGAAATAGCAGAAGAATTATTAAGCAAAAAAACAAAAAAATCAGAAGGGATTTTATTAGGAAAAAACCCAGAAACAGATAAAGCTATTTATTATTATTCAGAAGGAAGATATGGCCCTTATATATCTTCTAACCGTGTTAATGTATCTGTGAAAGAACAACCTAGTCTAAGTGAAGCAATTGATTTAATAACAAATAAAAAAAATTCTAAATTTAAATTTAAAAAAAGGTATAAATAAACTTGGCTAAATACGACAACTCTTTTACCGATGAATTGAGAGCTAGATTATCTTTAGTAGATGTTATATCTCGTCGTGTATCATTGGTAAAAAAGGGAAATAATTATTGGGGTTGTTGTCCTTTTCATAATGAAAAAACACCTTCTTTTTCCATTTCAGAAGAAAAAGGATATTATCATTGTTTTGGTTGTGGTGAACATGGCGATATTATCTCTTTTGTTATGAAAACAGAAAATGTCGATTTTAAAACAGCAATAAAAGAATTAGCTGATTTAGCAGGATTAAAGTTACCAGAAGTAAAACAAAAAACTTCAGAACAAATAGAACTAGAACAAACATATATAAAAATAACAGATGATGCAGCTAAAATATATCAAGATTTATTATATACAGAATCAGGAAAAGACGCTTTAGATTATATAAAAAAACGTGGTTTTTCTGATGAAATGATAAAAAAATATCGTATAGGTTATGCACCTAAAAATAATATTATTTCTTCTAAATTCTCTGATATAAAAAAAGAAAAATTAATATCAACTGGTTTAGTCAGAGAAGGGGATTATGGTCTTTATGATTTTTTTCGTCATAAATTAATGTTTCCTATATTTAACGCACATAATCAAATTGTTGCTTTTTCTGGTCGTAGTTTAGACGGTACAGAACCAAAATATATAAACACAACAGATACAGAATTATTTCATAAAAGACAAACTATTTTTGGTTTTAATTTTGCTAGAGAAGCTATTCATCAAAAAAATAGAAGTATTATTGTCGAAGGCCAAATAGATGCTATACAAATGCAAAATCATGGTTTCCCAGAGACAGTAGCTCCTCTAGGTACAGCTTTAACAGAAGATCATATAGCTATATTATGTAAATCTAATAGAAATATAATTTTTTGTTTTGATGGTGATAATGCTGGTAAAAAAGCAGCAACTAGAGCTTGCAATTTAGTCTTACCATTTTTACGAGATAAATCTGATGTAAAATTCGCTTTTGTAACAGGTGGTAAAGATCCTGATGAAATTTTAAAAACATCGGGCGAAAGTGCTATGAAAAAAATTATAGATAATGCTTTATCTTTAATAGATTTTTTATGGAAAATAACTAATGAAAATTATTCTATATCTACACCAGCAGGAAGATCTCAAGCTGAAAAATTTTTAAAAGAAAGCTTATCTAAAATAACTGACAAAATATTTCAAAATGAAATAGAACAAGATTTTAATAGTAGAAAATTTAATGAATGGCATAATTGGAAATTAAAAAAATATGAACAAGAAATAGAAGTTCCGGATATAGATAATAATATGATAAAAAATATTCAATCTATAATTCAAACATATCCAGAATTAGCTGAAAAATATGTAGATTTTTTAACATCTCTTAAAATAAACTTTGATGAAGAAGTACAAAAAACAAACTTATCTCTAAAAGATGCTGAAAATAGTATAATTTCTATACAAATAAAAAGAAATTTAGACACATTATTATTAAAACAAAAAGAACTAACTAATAAATTGTTATTAAATAATGATGTTTCTATAAAAAAAGAATTAGATAATTTAAATTTAGAAATAGAAAAAACTAAAAAATATTTAGAAATTTTAATAAATAACGATTAAAAAAACCGGTAAATACCGGTTTTTTAAACATTAAATAAGAAATGACATATATCACCATCTTGCATTATATATTCTTTTCCAACTAATCTCATTTTTCCTGCTTCTTTAACAGCAACTTCTCCTCCGAGTTCTATATAGTCACTTGGTGATATTATTTCAGCTCTAATAAAACCTCTTTCAAAATCACTATGTATTTTTCCAGCAGCTTGAGGTGCTGTCATACCTTTATTAATAGTCCAAGCATGAGCTTCTTTTGGTCCAACAGTATAAAATGTTTGTAATCCTAATGTATCATATCCTGTATGAATAACCTGATCTAATCCTGATTCGTTTAAACCTAATTCATTAAGAAACATTTTTCTTTCTTCTTGATCTACTATTTGAGCTATTTCCATTTCTATTTTACTAGAAATAATTAAAACAGGAGCAATATGTCCATATTTTTCTTTTACTGCATCAGAATATTTATTTCCTGTAGCGGCAGAACTTTCTTCTACATTACATACATAAATAACTGGTTTTTTTGTTAATAAATTAAAAGGTGTAGCATCTATATCTTGCATTCTTGCTGGTATAGATTTTTCTAGGTTTTCTTTTATTGAAGTTGCATCAGATAATAATTTAACAGCATTTTTATCTAAACCATGAACTTTTTTTTCTAATTTTTTTATCTGATTATCTAAACTTTCTATATCTGCTAACATTAATTCTGTTTCTATTGTTTCTATATCTGATAAAGGATCTATTTTTCCATTAACATGAACAATATCATCATTTTCAAAACATCTAACAACATGAATTATTGCATCTGTTGATAATATATTAGCTAAAAACTTATTTCCTAATCCTTCACCAGCAGAAGCGCCTTTTACCAATCCAGCAATATCTACTATTTCTAATTGAGTTGGTATTATACGTTCTGCACCAGCTGTATTAGCTAAATTATGTAAAGTTTGATCAGGTACAACAACACGTCCAGTATTAGGTTCTATTGTACAAAAAGGATAATTTTGAGCGTCTGCCGCAGCACTTTGAGTTAATGCATTAAATAATGTAGATTTTCCTACATTTGGTAATCCTACTATTCCACAATTAAATCCCATAATTTCACCATTATTTGTTGTTTATTATATAAATTACGCATATAATACATTATAAAATAATTAAAACAACTAACTTATTAAAAATATGTCTAAAATAATATATTTTGAAAATGGAAAATTATGCAGAAAAGATTCTGATTTTAAAGATATATATTATTTTACAAAGAAAAAATTAATTTCTATAACAAAACAACATAAAGAAATTATAAAAATACAATATTTAGGTGAAATAACCGGTAAAAAGTGTATAAATTTACATTTATCTGCTAAAAATACAAAAATAGAAATAAATGTTAATATAAAAAATAAAAAGCCGGCTTTTTTAGAAATAAATATCGAAAATGCCGGTAAAAATAGTTCTATAATTAATACTAATATTATAAAAAATTATAAAGAATTAACATTAAATATAAATTGTAAACATTCTAATTCTGATACAACTATATATTCTAAAACTAAAGTATTAGCCGATAAAAAAACTATAACTAAATTATTAACTAATGCTGAAATATCTAAAAAAGCTTTAAATAGTAATTCAGATATATCTTTAGGTGTTATGGCAGAAGAAACTTCTATAGTTACATTAATACCTAAACAAAATATAAAATCAGTTCCTTTATTAGCAAATCATTCTGCTTTTTTATATAAACCAAATAAAGAACAAATAGAATATTTATATAATGCTGGTTATGATAATAAAAGTGCTAAAAAAATCTTAAAAGAAGCGTTTTTAAAAGAATAAATTAAAAAAAATACCCGACAAAACGGGTATAAAAACTATATAAATATTTATTTTATATGTTTATTTCTTCTTAAATCCTTGTTTTGCTTTTAATTTTGGATTAGAAGGGTCTATTAATATAACTTGTTTTCCACGACGAATTTGTTTTACATTTCCACGTTTTTTCCAAGCTTTTAAAGAACTTAAAAATTTCATAATTTTATCCTTTTTGCTAGGGTGATTATAAACAGTTTTTATGAAAAATCAAATAATTATTATATTTTTATTATTGTTATTATTATAGCTGTTAATATTGTTGATAACTTTTTTAAACTTTTTATAAACAGTTTTTTAACAAAAAAATCCTAGATTTCTAATATATTTTATAAAAATGTTAATAATTTTTATTAACTTTCAATATGTTAATAAAATAGTAGTTTTTAACAATTTTAACAATTTTTATACATATATTTTTTATACTTGTTGAAAAAAAATGAAATTGTTATAATAAATCTCGTAGGAGAGAGCATTTGAGACAAAAAATACTAAAAGCTTTAGCAAATCCGCCACGTATATTTTATGTTCCTTATACTTTGGCTATAATAAATTTTGCTATATGTTTTATAGCCTATATGGTTACTATGGTTATTTTTTTAGTATTTACTCATAATATTCCTATGTTATTACCACTTGTTTTTATAGGATTATTATGTTTATTACATACAATACTAGGTTTTTATTCAAAAAAAGAACCTCAACTTTCTCAAATTATTATATCTAATATAAAATTAATAAAAAATAAAATACCTAGGAGATTATCTATATAATGAAAGAATTATTTGGATATTTTATAGGTAATACTTATTCAGTTCCAACTATATTAGTAGTTTTAGCTATAGCTGTTTTATTTGTATTTATAATTTTATTAGCATATATACCTGTTTTATCTAAAGTTATATTACCTATATTTGGTTATAAAAGATATTCTCAATATTTACCTTTTAATAAAGTTTATGATAATAATTATTTATCTATGACTGATGGATCTTTAGTTCGTGTATATAAGATAAATGGTATTCAAACTAGTATGCAAAGCGATGAAAATAAAGAAAAATTACTAGATTTAAGAGCACAATTATTTAATCAAATACAAGATTCTAATGTTTTTTTAAGATTTTTTACCATACGTGATATAGATGATAAAAAAACAGATTATGAATTTAATCATCCTGTTTTACAAAAAATATATAATAAATGGAACGATCAAAAATTAAATATATTTTCCAATAGTTATTACGTAGTAATATCTGTTTCAGGTCAGAATTCATATGATAGATTAAATCAATATTGTAATTATATAGAATCAGTATTATCTGCTTATAAACCAGAATTACTAAAAAATAATTCTTCTAATAATATGGCTAAATTTTTTGGGAGAATATTATCACCTATATCAAAACCAAATATAAACAAATGTGATGATAATATAGCAGATTTAATCACAGTAGATGATGTTGATTTTTATAAAAATGGAATAATTAAATATATAAGTGGTAATAAAACTTATTTTTCTTCTATTTTATCTTTTAAAATCTCACCTGATTATTTAGATGAAGAGTTTTTTGATAATATAACGAGCATACAATGTGAAATGATTTGTATGAATAAATTTAATATTTTAAAATCAAGTGATGTAGAGAATACAATTAGACAAAGAAAATCTACTATTACAGATGAAGATAATGATTCTACTATAGAACAAATTATAGAAGTGAAATCATCAATGGATGAAAATATTACAGGTTCTCAAACATTGGTAGATTATTATCCTTTATTTACATTATTTGCTGAATCTGAAGAAAAGTTATTAGAACATATTTCTGAATTTAAGAAAATATGTGCTTCTTTTGGAATATCACCTGTTGTTGAAAATTTAGGTAAAAAAGTATCTTTCTTTTCTCAAATACCTGGTTTTGATATATTTCCTCGTAGTTTTAAAATGTTATCAAAAACAGCTGCTATAAGTATACCTATGTCTTCTATGCCTACTGGAATAGAAAATAGCGATTGGGGAAATGGACCATTAGTAGTATTTCCTACGTCTCAAGGCACTCCTTATAAATTTCAATTTCATGTATCAGACAAACCTGCTGCGGTTGGACATACATTAACAATAGGTCCTACTGGAGGAGGTAAAACAACTTTATTCTCATTTTTAATAGCTCAATCTTTACGTCATCCAAAATTAAAAGCATTTTTCTTTGATAGAAATAATGGTGCTGAAATATTTACACTGTCTGTTGGTGGTAAATATATAACAATGAGAAATAAAGAAAAGAATTCTGCAGATAATTCTTTCTTAACACATTTAAATCCATTGAAAATGCCGGATAATGCAAAAAACAGAGCTTTTTTACGTAGGTGGTTTTCTATTATATCTGAACAGACAGACGCAAATTCTTTAGATGAAATAGCACGAGCTGTATCAGTTAATTTTGATTACTTATCTGATAATGATAGATTACTAAGTAATTTATATGAAAGTTGTTTTTCTTCTTCAGGAAATATGCGTAAAGCCCTAAAAAAATGGGTAGATCCATTACAATATGGAGATATATTTAATGAAAATAGTGATACACTTGATTTAAATTCAAGATTAACAACTTTTGATTTTACAGATATCTTACAAGATGAAATATTATCACCAGCTGTTATCTCTTATATACTACATAGAATTAACACAATGACTGTTGCAGAAGGAAATCCTTCTTTAATAATGATTGATGAAACAGCACCTATGTTAGCAAATAAAACATTTAGAGATAATTTTATAATGGGATTACAAGAAGGACGTAAAAATAGACAAGCTTATATGGTTGCTTTTCAAAGAGCTAATGTTTTAGATAAAATGGGTATAGGTGATGTTGTTCGTGGACAAGCACAAACCGTTTTGTTCTTCCGTAACCCAGCTGCCGATGCTTCTGATTATGAAAAATGGAATTTAAATCCAATGGAAATGGCATTTATACAAGGAAAAGCATATCCTAATTTAAAAAGAGCTGTTTTATTATCTAGACCAGTAAATAATGAATCTGTTATTCTAAATACAGAACTAGGTGGTTTAGGTAGTATGTTACGTTTATTTGAATCTGGCCGTTCTTCTGTTTTGTTGGCTGAAGAATTATATAAAATGTACGGAAGTAATTTTGTAGAAGAATATTTAAAGAAACAGATAATGTAATAAATGTCTGTAAAATCTATATTTTTATCAATATTTTTATTACCAACAATATGTTTGGCAGATGATTGTTTGGTTTATAAAATTATGCCAAATGTAGTAGTAAATACACCAGAATGGAAAAAACAGGTTGTACAACCTTTACAACCTATGGATGTTTTACATGGTAATGTTATTGCTACAATGGTTGATAATTATGAAATAACAAGTGATATTACTCCAATTGAAGATGGATATTGTGTATCTTTAAAAAACATAGAAGCAACTATAGGTTATTCAGATTTTTTAGTACAGGTAGATATATCTCATAAGCCAGACACGTGTTCTTATAATGCTATATTAGATCATGAAGACGAACATATTCGTGCATATTTAAGTATAATTGAAGAAAATAATTTATTAATAAGAGAATCTATAGCTTATTCTGCTAATTCTATAAATCCAATATTTGTAGAAAAACAAGAAGATATAGATAAAACAATAGATATGTTTAATGAACAATTACAAAAACACCCAGATTTAATATTATTAAAACAACATTTAAAAGCTGAAGAAGAAATAAAAAACAAACATGTTGATCAAAACAATATGAATAATACATTAAAAAAATGTTTTGAATAAAAAATACCGGTATTTACCGGTGTTTTTATATATTTTTTATAAAAAATGCGACTCAATAAGAGTCGCAGAAACTTGGTTGCGGGAGTAAGATTTGAACTTACGACCTTCAGGTTATGAGCCTGACGAGCTACCGGGCTGCTCTATCCCGCGATAAAGCACTGCTTATTTTATAGTAATATGTTGAATAGTCAAGGTTTTTTTATCTAACCTTGAAATATTTATTTTTTATTGCTAGTATCACTAAATAAGGTAAAAACATGGATTTGAAACATTTGTGGCATAAATTTTTGGGTACAGCTATTGTTCAATGGCCAATAGCAATATTTTTTGCTGTAATGATATGGTTTGTATATATTACATGTTGTACACATGTTCAGAATAAATCTATATTAAAAAAATATCGTAATAAATCAGCAATAGTTGTTTTGTGGCATGGTCGTTCTATGATGTTAGCGCCAGTTATGAAGATGTATAATATGCGTGCATGTTCTTTGGCTAGTACTAACCGAGATGGTAGAATGATGGCAAAATTGTTAAAATTATTTGGTGCTACAAAAAGTATATACGGCACAAACTACGATGGTGGTATGTCTGCTTTACGTAAAGGTGTGCGTATTTTAAATAAAGGTAATCGTTGTATAGTTATGTGTCCAGATGGTCCAGATGGTCCAGCTATGCGTGTAAAAGATGGTTTGTTATATTATGCAAAAATGAGCGGAAGCCCAATAATTCCAGTTTGTTTTACTTGTTCTCGTCCTTGGTTTCAGAATCGTTGGGATAGATACTTGGTTGCTTTACCTTTTTCAAAAATAATAGTTAATGTAGGAACACCTATTTTTGTTCCTTCAAAAATGACACCAGAAGAATTTGATAATATGAAGAAAAAAATAGATGATATTATGATAAAACAATTACGTTCTTTGGATAAAACATTTAACTTATTTCAAGTTGAAGAAGGTTTAAAATCTGCTGAATTTAAAGAACGTCAGCGTATGTTACGTAAACAAAAAAACAACAAATGAAAACACCTAAATGGTTTTTAAAACGCAGTTTAACTGCATATTTATTATTACCTATATCTGGTATCTATTTATTTTTTAGTAAATTAATTTTTTATATTAGAAAAAAACACGAATATATATCAAAAAGGCCTATAATCTGTTTTGGAAACATTTTAGCTGGTGGTGTTGGAAAAACTCCTATTGTAAGAAATGTTGCAAAATTTTTAGATGCACCAGTTGTTATGCGTGGTTATAAAAAAACAAAACAAACTGGCGACGTTGGTGATGAAGCAAAAATGTTGTCTTCAGATGGATTACAAGTACATGTTGGTGATAGAAAAAGTAATTTAATTCTATTAAACAAACAAAGATCTAAAACCCCAATAGTTATGGATGATGGGTTTCAAAATTCTTCTATAAAGAAAGATATATCAATAGTAGTTTTTGATGAGAGTATAGGTTTTGGTAATGGTTTTTTACTTCCTTCAGGACCTTTAAGAGAAACAAAAAGTGGTATATTTAGGGCAGATGCAATTTTAGTTATACGTAAACCAAAAATAGCTAAAAATTTCTTTTTACCAACAAATATTCCTGTTTTTTATGCAAAAAATAAAGAAGTATCACCTTATAAAAAAGAAGATAGAATAGTGGCTTTTGCTGGAATTGGTTATCCAGAAAAATTCTTTAATAATATTTCTGCAAATATAGTAAAAAAACGTGCTTTTTCTGATCATTATCAATATACAGATAATGATATAAAAGATTTACTAAAATTAGCTAAGGATAATGATGCTCAATTACTTACAACAGAAAAAGATTGGGTTAGATTGCCAGAATGGGCAAAAAAAGAAATAAAATTTTCTGCTTTAAATACAGAAATTGAAAGTAGTTTTTATGATTGGTTGAAAGGAAAGATAGATGAGCACAGTTCTAAAAAAAGTTAATATATCTGGTGTAGGTATACATTCTGGTTTGCCTGTTCATATGACAATATGTCCTTCAAAAAACAAGGGTATTTTTTTTCAACGAATAGATATTAAAAATTCAGATTTAATACCGGCTTTATACAATAATGTTGGTGACACCATGATGAGAAATACTACAGTTGGTGATCCAAATGGAGTGTGTGTAAAAACAATAGAACATTTAATGGCGGCATTGTTTTTAACAGGTGTTGATTCTGCAATAATAAAAATAGATGGTCCAGAAACACCAATATTAGACGGTAGTGCTTATGAATTTTATAAAAAACTTGAGAAGGTTGTTTCTAAAAAATCTGGTTTTAAAAAGATAATTGTAAAAAAAACAATTGTTGCAAAACGAAACGAATTGATAAAAAATTTGCCGTTTTTTAAAAAAATAAAAACATTTTTATATAATATATTTTTAGGACGAAGTGGAAACGGATATGTTAAGTTATCCCCAAACAACAAAGGATTAAATATATCTGCCACATTGGTGTACAAAGATGCTATTATCGGAACTCAATCTTATTCTTGTTTTTTAGATGGAACTAAAAAATCTATAAATTTATTTATTGATAAAATAGCAAGAGCAAGAACGTTTGGTAAATATTCAGAGTGGGAATTTTTAAAAGCTCACGGTATGGGGCGTGGAGCAAATGAAAATAATGTTATAGCTCTAAATGACAAAGGTGATGGAACTTTAAACAAGCTTTTGTGGCCTGATGAATTTGTTAGACATAAAATTATAGATGCAGTTGGTGATATGTTTACAAGTTCTGGTTTTGTTTACGGTAATTTAGAATCTTATAAAGGTAGTCACGCTTTAAATAATTTGGTCTTACGTAAATTATTTAGTGATAAATCTAATTATGAAATTATTTAACAAGGTTTGTAAATATGCGTAATTTTTTATTGTTTGGTTTCATGATATTTTTGTTTGGTTGTTCACAAACAGTTTCTACAAAAGAAGATTTTTCTTTAACAGAATTACAAAAAGAACCAAATAATTGCGAGTTTTTATATAAAATAACATCCAAATCTACAGTGTATTCGGAAGAAGCTGCAAAAAAATATTTAAAAGAAACAATACATACACAAGATACTTTCGGGGATTCTTATTTTATTGTAAATAAAGATATAATACATAATGATGAAGCAATATTTGGCCCAAAAAATACGTATAGTTTTAAAGCTAATGTATATAAGTGTAAAAAATAAGAATTTTTTCTCAAAAACCAAGTAGTTAGATAACTTTGAACTTTATTTTTTTTACCGCTTTATGCTATAATCTCTTTATAAGAGGAGAGATTGGTACCACAATTTATAACTGTTGATAGAAAAAAGTATGCAACAGGGCTGTTTTGGCAACCTGTTGTTGGTACTAATGCTAATAATTACGCTAGGTCTTTAGCAAAAACAGTAGAAAAAAAATACGGTCTATATATAGAATACAAAAATATGGTTGGATTAGCTCCTCAACGAAGTGGACTTCGTTTAGGAATGCCTAGTGCTGCGGTAGAAATAGCGGATGCTTTATCAGAGTACATTTCTTTCTTAGCTGCATTTCAAACAAGTAATGGTTTTTATATTTTAGCAGTGCGTAATGGCGTAATTATATATGATAAACTTATAGTTGCTTCTGAAAAAGCGAGACAACAATATATAGAATTATCTGTTATACCAGATTGGGGAATTTTAATAGCTCCAGAACAATGGATGATACCACGTTCAAAAGAAAAACTGATAAATGATATTCTTCAAGGAAATATTGTGGCTAGGTTGTTACCGATAAGTCTTTTACAATCTGGTTTTTCATCTGTCGTTTTAATAGGTTTGTTTGTTTTATCTATAGTTTTTATATTAAGAACGCCGATCGCTAAATTATTTATTCCTAATAATGTTAAACAAATAGATCCTGAATTAGTTGAAGAATATAAGAAACAAATAGAAGAAAAAAAACAAGAGTTAGAACAACAATATATAGAAGAAGATATAACTCCTATTGTTTATCCATATGATTATTTACCAGATAAAAACCAAAGAGCAGAGTTGTGTTATAAAGCTATAGGTTTTCTAATGCAACCTATATCCGGATGGAATCAGGTTTATACAAAATGTGATGAAGATAGTGTTTCTGCTACTTTTTCTAGAGCATATGGAACAATGAATGATTTTTATAATGTTGGTAAAGATATTATTCCTGGGGTGACAGTACAAGAAGTTTCTGATAATGAAATTATTGTTAAAGCAAAGTTACCAAAATTAGATACCATATCTTCTGTTGAGGAACGTGATTCTGGTACAGTTGTTAGAGATGTAATAACAATATTTCAATTATTAAACAATGATTTTGAAATATCGTCAGTTGTAGACACTATTTCAAATGGTGTTACAACAGAAAATATAAATGTTGTTGAAATTGCTGCGTCGTCTAAACTTATACCAAGTGAGTTTATTCAGATATTTAAGGATTTCGAAGGGGTTTATATGACATCTGTTGTATGGAATGTAAAAACCAGAGTATGGAATTATGAGATAATTATTTATACAAAATAAAAGGCACAAAAATGGTATGTTTTTTTAAAAAATTAATAGTTTTAATTTGTATAACAATATTTCCTTTGTATGTTATTGCAGAGGAAGAATATGAAGTTGTTGATAATAATGTTGCAGAAGAAGCAGATAATGAAGCTGTGGAAGCAATAACAAACTATGATGTATCAGATTCTTTGTTTGAAAAAATAACAAATTTAGAACAAGAAAAGATATTAATGCAATTAGAAAAAGAACGCACACAATTAGATTTGGAATTAGATAGGTTAAATGCAGAAAAAATAAAAATCCAAATGGAATTAGATACATTGTCTGGTAGAGCAGAACAACAACAGAAAGAACTAGAAGTAGCAAAAGCAGAATTAGAAGCACAGGCTCAACAATTAGAACAACAAAGAAAAAAATTGGAGAGTGGAACTTCAGAACAAAGTTTAGATAGGGTACCAGTAAAACAAGTGCCGCAATCCAGTGAATCTATGTCACAAAAATACAAGTTAATAAATGTTGTAGGTGTTGGTAATCAGTTACAAGCTACGTTAGAAGATTTATCTAACGGTCAACACAAACGTATTGCTGTTGGTAAAACTATAGATGATTATACAATAAAATCTATTTCTTTAGATGATGGAATTGTTTTTGAAAAAGATGGTGAAACAGAGATATTAAGTATTGGAAAATAATATGGCAAAAGAAACAGAAACATTTTTTACAACTTCTTCTGATTCTCCTTCTATTCCTGTTGGATTAGAGAATGCTACTAATAAAGAAATTGTTGATTATTTGTTTTCAAATAAAAACAGATTGTTAACGGCTTCTACGGGTGAGTTTCCTTTATCAAAAGAAACACAGGGTTTAATAGCATATTTTTCTGGTGGTGAAGTTATTATTTCAAGAACACACAAATATGATGGAAGAGTTTTAGCGTTTTTAGATTTATTAAAACAACATAATCACGTTGTAAAAACACCGTTTTTGTCTGACTTAGGTTTGTTATCTAGTATATATAAAACACATGATGAGAAACTCGGCGGTGGGTTTAAACAGCGTATTGATTATGATAATCAGATGCAAAAAGATTTTGTGGATATTATTGCTAGAGCTGCAGCACAAAAAGTATCTGATATTCACATAGAAGTTGCAGATCAAACAACTGTATATTTTCGTATAGATGGAAGTATGAGTCCGGTATTGGAGTATAACTCTCAATGGGGAGAATCTTTTATCAGAGCAGCATTTGCGTCTGCTGATATTTCCAATACAAGTTATGCGCCAAATGAATATCAAACAGCCCAAAAAGACGGAAGAACACCATTACGTGGAACAAAAGATTTGTATTTACCTACGGGTGTATTAGCAATCAGAATGCAATTTAATCCTGTAGCGTTTGGTAGCCAATATTTGGTTATGAGATTATTATATGATAATCCGAGTGAGGGTATAAAAACAGAACAAGAATTTGGTGAATATGAACAAAAATTATTAGCTCGTTTGAGAGCAGCGCCTACAGGTTTAGTTGTTGTTGCTGGACCTACTAGTTCTGGTAAATCTACAACACTCGTTCGTAATATGTCTTTGATGTTAAAAGAACGTAATTATGAAATAAATTTAATTACGGTTGAAGATCCTGCAGAACAAAAAATATTTGGTGCACATCAATTACCTGTAACAAATGCTAACAATGAAGAACAACGAGAAGAAAAATTTACAGAAGCATTAGCTGCTGCGTTACGAAGCGACCCGGATGCTTTAATGGTTGGAGAAATAAGAACGTTGTCTGCGGCACAATTAACTGTTAAGGGTGCTTTATCTGGCCATAATGTTTGGACAACTTTACATGCAAACTCCGCGATGGCAGCATTGACTCGTTTATTAGATATAGGTATAGAAGAGTTCAAGTTAAAAGACGAAACAATGATGCGTGGTTTAGTATCTATGCGTTTGTTTAAACAATTGTGTCCACATTGTCGTGAAAAATTAATAAACCACCCTAGTCATCATGCTTATGATAGAGTAAAAGAAGCTTTTGGAGACGTTGGCTTACAACAAGTTTATATAAAGGGTAATGGTTGTGAACATTGTAAAGGTACTGGTACAGTAGGGCGTATAAAAGCAGGTGAAATTATTTTAACAGATAGTGAATTTTTAAAATTAGCAATGGCTGGTAATACTGAAAGAGCAATAAGATATTGGTTAGAAGAATTAGATGGAAGAACACTAAAAGAAGCGGCAGAATCTTTAATGTTACAAGGTATCATCAGTGTTGATGAGCTAGAAAGATGGGTTGGTTTATTAGATAGGCCTTGGGTGTATTAATGAGCAAATTAGATATACTTTATGCAAAACTTTCGTTTAGATTAGATACGGAAAAACGTA